>JAPLER010000060.1:30866-42729 GCA_026391115.1 Bacteroidota bacterium
AAGTTTACAGCAGATAGCATTTTTACAGGCACAACAACTATTACCAATAAGGTATTAATAGTAAATGAAAATAAAACAATTGAAGCTATTGTTGACTTGAACGATGCTGGCGATGATGTTCAAAAATTTAAAGGCATTATTTCTCCTGGATTTATTAATTGTCATTGCCATTTAGAGTTAAGTCATTTAAAAGCCATCATTCCACAACACACTGGAATGGTAGATTTTATTTTCAATATTTTAAGTAAAAGAAATATTGATATTGAAATTATTGAAAATGCCATTGAAACAGCAGAACGTGAGATGATTAACAATGGAATTGTTGCTGTAGGTGATATTTGTAACACCACACACACCATTAAACAAAAACAAAAGAACAATTTATATTATCACAACTTTATAGAAATTTCTGGCTTTGTACCTAATACTGCACAAGCAAGATTAAATGCTGGATTACAAGTATATAATGAATTTGAAAATTTTTTACCAAATGCATCAAATACAATAGTACCACACGCACCATACAGTGTGTCAAAAGAATTATTTTGTTTAATACAACAGCAATCTCAAAACAAAATCAGCACAATTCATAATCAAGAAAGTGTTGATGAAATAGATTTTTTTGCAAATAAAACTGGCGATTTTTTAAGACTACACCAATCCCTCGGTATTGATATTTCTTTCTTCAACCCAAAATACAAGTCTGTATTGGAATACTATATAGAGAATATGCAAAACAGTAGTAACTGTATTTTAGTTCACAACACATTATCCAATAACAGTGATTTAGAAATATTACATAAACATAGTGGCAATACACAATTTTATTTATGCCTTTGCGTTATTGCTAATGGGTATATTAACAATTACACACCCAACCTCCGAACCCTTTTTAACAACATTCAAAATATTGTAGTTGGTACCGATAGTTTAGCCAGCAACAACTGTTTGAATATTTTACAAGAATTGCAAACAATAAAAAAATTGTGCAATACTGTAACTATAGAACAGTTATTACAAATGGCTACAATTAATGGTGCAAGGGCTTTGGGCATAGATAAACATTTTGGAAGTTTTGAAAAGGGCAAGAAATCTGGAGTTGTATTAATTGAAGATTTTGAAACCCAAAAACAACCTAAACCTTTAGTCTAAGTTAAAAGCCATGAAAAAGCAATTTTCATTTACGTTATTATTATCAGTAGGTATTTGCACTGCTGCAACATTTGCCACTTGCAAGTTCAATTCAAGAATTGGCGAAATTGATAGATTTGGATTTCCATTTACGTTCTTCTCGGCAGATAATACTGGCGAAGTAATACAAAACAGTTATTTCTCAGCACCTGCATTAATTATTAATTATCTGATTGCTTTGGTGATTTCAATTGCAATTGTGTCTTTAATTAATCTTTTAAAAGTAGAAAAAAAGAACACAACACTAGCACATTAATTAAGACATAGATTTTACTATTAATTCTTTCATCAAAGCTGTATCATCATTATTAATAGTATTGATACCTACACTTTTTAGGTTGTAATGATGTAATAGCAATAATATTTTCTCTACAGTATTGTAGTTGTAGTTTTTAACTGTTTGCATATAGTCTTTTACAAAATAGGGATTAATACCTAATGCTGTAGCTACTTGCCTTTCATCTGTTGTATTTAAACTATGCACAGCATAAACCTTACTAAAAAAACTATATAAACTAGGCAGTATTAATTGTATAGGTGCAGCCTTTGGATTTTTTTCGAAATATTGAATAATTTTTAACGCCTTGCTAAGATTCTTTTTTACAAAAGCATCTTGCAACTCAAAAATATTATACTCTTTACTTACGCCAATATAGGTTTCTATATCATCTTCGGTAATTGTTTTTCTTGCACCTAAGTTCACACTTAGTTTTTCAATTTCGGTTTTAATTCTACTTAAATCGTTTCCAATATTTTCAATTAAAATGGCCAATGCTTTAGGCGATATACTTAATCCATTACCATACACAATAGCATTTACCCATTCGGGCAGTTGATTATCATACATTTTTTTTGTAGATAATAATTCGCCTTTGGCTTTAACAACTTTGGCAAATTTTGTTCTAGCATCAATTTTTTTATCTTTATAACTAACTACTAAAATCGTGGATAGCAAAGGGTTTTCTATATAACCTTCCAACTTTTCAATGTCTCGCATTTGTTGTGCTTCTTTAATAATCACAACTTGCTTTTCGCTAAACATAGGGTAACGCCTGCAAGCATTTATTACAGTTGCCCAATCTGTATCTTTTCCATAAAAAACAGAGAGATTAAAACTAGCTTCACTCTCAGCCAAAATTTTATGCTCTGCATATTCTACAACTTCATCAATAAAAAAAGGTTCTTCTCCCTCAAGCCAATACACTGGCTTAAAGTTTTTCTTTTTAAAATCTGATAAAATTTTTTCTGCTGACATTTTTTAAAACTATGATTAGCAAATGTGACTATGTGAAATGAAATAAAAAATTTATTTATTTTAGACTTAATATTTGCCGTATGAAAAAATATAGCTTTTTACTTTTTGCATTTTGCATTTTACTTTCTTGCAATAAACCCAATGCAGAAAATACTATTCAAGAAGGAGATATACTGTTTCAAAATTTAGATTGTGGTGATCTTTGCAATGCTATTGAAACTGTTACAGAAGGTATTGATGGCAAAAAATTTTCGCACTGCAGTTTGGTCATTAAAGAAAATAATACATTAAAAGTTGTTGAAGCAATTGGTGGTAATGTGCAAATAAATAGTTTGTACAATTTTATGAAACGAAGTGGCGATACAGCTATGCTTAAAAACATTACTGTCGGCAGGGTAAAAAAGGAGTTTAAAAATTTAATTTCTACCGCTACATACTTTGCAAAACAACAAGTAGGTAAACCCTATGACGATGAATTTATAATGGATAATGGCAAATGGTATTGCAGCGAATTGTTGTATGAAGCTTTTAAACAAGCCAATAATGGCAAGGATTTTTTTACATTAGCACCAATGACATTTAAAGACCCTAAAACAAATGATTTTTTCCCTGCTTGGATTAAATATTATAAAGATTTGAACAAAGAAATACCTGAAGGAAAAATGGGCATCAACCCTGGGTTAATGAGTAGAAATACGTCTATAGAAATAGTTGATATAAAGCATTTAGAGAACAACTAGTTATTTTGATTACTTATTGCCAATAACCCTTTAAACAAAAGGTTGGGTTCATAGGTTATTTTGTTGGTTAAATGCCGGCTAAAAAAAGCAGCATCGCCACCTGTTAATACAACATTTAGTTTTTCATATTTTTCTTTATATAAATCTACAATGCCATCAATTTCTTTTGCCAAGCCATACAATACCCCACTTAATAAATTCGTTTTTGTATCAAAACCAATTAAAGGAAACTGATGCTGGGCTTCAATTATAGGTAACAAAGCAGTATAATCATTCATTGCTTTAAAACGCATTTTCATTCCTGGACTAATGCTACCACCTAAAAATTCGCCAAACTTATTGATGAAATTATAAGTAATACAGGTGCCTAAACCAATGGCTAAATTATGTTGTTGAGGAAACATATTGGCAACAGCACTACAAATAGCCAATCTATCTGCACCAATAGTTTCTGGTTTACCTACAGGTGTTGCAATAGGTAATTTGCTTTGGTAATTTAATTTATGAAAATGGGTTTGGGTTGCAAGCAAATCTTCAACATCAAGTGAATGATGAATAACAGATGAAAGTATAGAATGCGTGGGATGATACTCTTCAATGATAGTATTAATATGTGCCAAATCATTCTCATCTAACACAATTACTTGCATTAAATTATCATCAGCAAATACAGCACATTTTTTTCTTGTGTTTCCAAAATCTAAACAAAGTGTAGTTTTCAAGTAATTTTTTTTATGGTAAAAGCAACAAAATAAAGCTACTATTTTTGAAAAAACAGTTGCACTTTTATACAATCTCTTATTTTTGACACTATGGTTACTCAAACATTAAGTATATCTACTCCTTTTGACCAAATAGTTACAAGCCACAATAATAAATTAATTATTGAAATTAGCAACTATCATATTGCTTTAATTGTAAAAAACGATAAAAACATTGAGGCATTTGAATTATATGATGTTGATACTACTAAAAGCAATTGGCAAAATATTTTTGCAGCCATAAAAAATTACAGCAAAATATTGGCAAAACAATATGCCCAATCAATAGTGTATTTGAATATTGCAGATGCTTTAATTGTGCCTGCATCTAAATTTTCTAAAGAAAGTATTGAGCCATATTTAACAACTGTTTTTGGTAACAGCACAAGTTATAAATGCGAATCAGAAACTATACAAATACCAGAAAATCCAATTACAATTTATAGACTTCCCTTAACATTAGATACAGCCGTAGAAAGCAATTTTAAGTTAACACAATACAGACATACCTACACCAAAATTTTAGAAAATTTATTGGGTAGCAGTAGCACCATAATAGAAATTATTAAAGTACAGTTTTATGCAAAACATATGATTGTAACTGTTGTAAATAATAGCACATTACAATTAATACAATCCTATGCTTACAACAGTGCAGAAGACGTGATTTATTACTTGCTAAATATTGTACAAGAGTTTGGCTTGAATGTAAAAAGCACACCTGTTGAAGTGAGTGGTTTAATTGATACGCAAGGAAAACACTTTGAATTACTGGAAAACGTTTTTGGTAGATTATCGCTAGAAACGCTTACTGTACAGAGCATTTTTAAAGAGCATCTTACTGTTGCCAATGCACACTATTATACTCCATTTTATAATTTGTCGTTATGAGAATTATCTCTGGAACATTAGGTGGAAGAAGAATTAGTCCTCCTAAAAACATGCCTTATACACGCCCTACAACAGATATTGCTAAAGAAGGCTTGTTTAATATTTTGCAAACAAGAATGAGTTTTGACGATATTAAAACATTGGACTTATTTGGTGGAACAGGTTGCATTAGTTACGAATTAGCATCTCGTGGTGCAAGTAGTCTAACTATTGTAGAAAAAGATACTACTATGTTGAATTTTATTAAAAGCAACATAGAAAACTTAAAAATAGAAAATGCCAAACTACTTAAAATGGATGTGTTTAGTTATTTGAACACTTGCAACGAGCAGTTTGATTTTATTTTTGCTGGCCCTCCTTATGCATTAGGCACAATAGACGAATTGCCCAAAATAATTGTTGAGAAGAAATTAATTGCTAAAGGTGGTTTTTTTGTTCTAGAACACACGCCACGCAATGGTTACGAAAAATACAATGGATTTAGTTTTGTAAGAAACTATGGTACAACATTGTTTAGTTTTTTCGTGTGTGAGTAATATTTATTGCACAATCAATACTTGTTGCTGATATACTTCACCAATAGTTGTTTTTAAAAGTAAAATGTATTTACCAGATACTAGCTGCTTTATATTGAGTTGTTGATTACCTTGAATAGCTTTGTATTCTTTTAACTTTCTTCCATATAAATCATACAATTCAAGAGCATCAAGTTTACTATTGTCTAATGCAATATTTACTTGCAATACACTTTTAGCTGGTGCATTTATAATAGTTAATGGGTTTGCATTTGCCATTTTTACAAATAGTATTTTACTATAACTAAACTTACCATCATTATCAATTTGTTTTAATCTATAATGATTTAAATAATGAGGTTTTTCATCTATAAAACTATAATTGTTTACACCACTTGTTTTCTTTGCTGCAACATTGCCTATTGCATTAAATTTTTTACCATCAGTACTGTGTTCAATTTCAAAAAAGTTGTTATTTGTTTCTGTTAGCGTTTGCCAATCTAAAACTATTTTGTTTTCTTTTATTGTGCTGTTAAAATCACCCAATGTTATTGGTACTGGAACTTGAACACAATTATTAAGTGTACCAATTGTTGTTGGCAAAACTGAAGGTGGAAACACTGCATTAAAAGAAGCTGATCCACAGAAATTTACAGAGGTACCAACGGCTGTAGAATTATTTTCAGCAACACTTGAACGAGAAGTTAAAATTGCAGAGTCTTTATAATCATAATAATTAGTAATAATAGAATCACTCGTATATCTCAAATCATATTTCTTAAAATATTGGCTTAATGAATGATAAGAAATTAGTTCAATTTTTCCTTCGTCAGCTAGTGTATCGGAAGAACCAGCAAATTGATAATAATAAATTTTTCTAATAGAGGAAGGGGTGGAAGAAAATTGAGTTTTTATTAATTTTTTATAGATAACATTAGTAGTGTTATAGAAGTACACACTATCAAAAGTTAAATAATCTAAAAAAAAATGACCATCTAATATTTCTATGTATTCATTCACATCTGTACCAATATTATTGTAATGAATTTCTGTAATTTTAAATGGATATTCTCCACCGTATCCTGGCTGTATCAATGCCAATTCCTCAACACTAAAACCACTTTGTTGTACCCATTGCATTAATTGTGGGTGATGAATATCTTCAAGGTAATTATAATTTTGAGTAGCATTAATTTCTTTTGCAATAGCATCTGCCCCACTTTGTTGCATTAAATAGCCTACAGCACAATAGGTATTAAAATCATCAATAAAATAAGGTTGTCTGTTTTGGTGTAAAGTATTTATAGGAAATTTACCAGCAACGCAATAGCTATGCAAAATGTTTAATAATTTAGCACGTTTTCGTTTTTGCCTTGCAGTAAAATTATTCACGTTTCTATTACGCAATAATTTTTCGGTTTGTTGCAAATGAAACTGAATTAATTGCTGCTCGTTTAAAGTCTTTGCTGGTAGGGTTTCTAGCGTTTTATCAAAATCTGTAACCTGAAGCCATTTGCTGTTTACAGAAACAAGTTGTTGGTAAGCTGTTGTTTGAGAAAAAGAACTAAGATTAAAGGTTACAATAGCAACAACAATAAATATTGCTTTCATAATTGGTGTATTAGATTTTAAAAGTAGGAAAAATAAATAATAATAATAAAAATATTTGCAGTAGCTACATTTGTTAAAATGCAATCTCAACCATCAACCAACATAGTATTTAAAACCATTGCCATAAGTGTTTTTTGTTGCATTATTTTATTGCTATCCAAAGACATTGGTTTTTTTTGGGATAATACTTTGCTATGTTCCAAAATGGGGCATTACCTGTATAACAACAATTTATTTACACTCAATATTCCCGAAAATTTTGACCCTGGGCACCCACCTACACTAGCATTTATTCAAGCATTGGGTTGGCAGTTATTTGGTAAAACACTTTTTGTAAGTCATTTAATAATGATGCCATTTTTGTTTGGTTTGGTATGGCAGTTACATAGTTTTATTTGCTATTTTACACAAAACAAATGGCACCAAATTATTGCAATTGCTTTTGTTTTTTGCGACCCTACCATATTGGCACAATGTTTTTTTATTGGGCAAGAAGTACCACAACTTTTTTTCTTTTTACTGGCATTAAATCAATTACTAAAAGGCAATTATATTTTAAAATGTGCAGCACTGTTATGTTTAAGCATATGCAGTGTAAGAGGTATGATGCTTTGTGGTAGCTTTTTTCTATTTGAGGTGTTTTACTCTACAACTATTCTCAAAAAAATTAAGCTGGTTTTTACTAGGCAAAATATCATTTGTTATATTATTGCATCAAGTGCTGCTGTAGGTTTTATAATTTGGCGAGTAGTTAATAAAGGTTATTTTTTACTACACGAAAATTCACAATGGGGCAACCTTGCCGAGTTTGTAGATTTCAAAGGATTTATATTTAACCTTAAAGTTTTAATACATCGCTATTTAGATTTTGGCAGAGTAGCTATTATTGTTTTTATAGCAATTGTATTTATTATTTATAAGAAAAAGTTATTAAAAAACAACAACATAAAATTGTTACTTGCTGCAACTATTTTATCTACAAGTATTATTACTATTGTAAGCCTTGCAGCCACTAATACTATTGGGCATAGGTATTTTGCTTTGTCTTTTCTATTGATGCATTTATTGGCTTTGTATGTTATACAAACATTTGTTGCTCATAAAAAAATAATTATACTTTTTGTACTTGGTATAGTTTTAATCACTGGCAATTTGTGGCAATACCCACAACGCTATGCCCAAGGTTGGGATGCTAGTTTGCGTAGCCTGCCTTATTTTAATTTGCGTAAACAAGCCATTGTATATTTACATAGCCATCATATTAGCCCCAAAAATGTAGGCACATTTTTCCCAAATATTTATAGCAACGAAGAAGTTAATTTAAGTGGAGACTCTAGCAGTTTTACTGCTTTTGATAGCACCAACAACTATGTATTATATGCCAATATTTACAACCAAAAACCAGAGCAATATCAATACATTTTAAGCAACTACACTCCTATTAAACACTTTGAAAATTTAGGCATTTGGGTAGAGGTGTTGAAAAGAAAATAGCTTTAAATAAATATTATTTATTTTCCAAATGCAGGAATATTAGTAGTAAAGATTTTAACAGCAATGGCCAGTAGTATTACACCAAAAAATTTACGCACAGCCATTAAACCAGCTTTACCTAAAAGTCGTTCTATTTTATTTAAAGAAAGTAATACAATGTAAATAATAATAAGGTTGATGAATATTGCTAATAGAATGATGTATTCGTTTTTATCTTGTTTGTCAAAAGTGGCTTTTAAACTCATAATAGAAGTAAGTGTACCACTACCTGCAATTAAAGGAAACGCAATTGGCACCAATGTTCCAGCTTTTGAATCTTTATCTGGTTTAAAAAATTCAATACCCAAAACCATTTCTAAACCCAATATAAAAATAACAATAGAACCTGCTACAGCAAATGATTTGATATCTACACCCATTAACCCTAAAAAAGGTTTGCCTATAAAGAAAAAAACAATCATTAGTGCTCCAGAAATCAATGTAGCTTTTAATGCATTAAGACCACCCATTTTTTCTTTAAGAGAAATTAGCATTGGCACACTACCTACAATATCTATAATAGCAAATAGTGTAAATGTTACTGTAAGTAATTCATCAAAATTCATTATCTAACATTTTAAAATGATTAAATTACAATCTTTCTATAATACCTGCAATGCCTTGTCCACCACCCACACAAGCACTTACCAATCCATACTTTTTATTAAGGCGTTGCATATCATTTAATATTTGAACAGTAAGTTTACAACCTGTACAACCTAGTGGATGACCTAATGCTATTGCACCTCCATTGATGTTTACAATATCTTTATTTAAACCCAATTCATTTATTACTGCAATACTTTGCGATGCAAATGCTTCGTTCAATTCTATTAAATCAATATCACTTAAACTTAGATTGGCTTGCTTTAACACTTTTGGTATGGCTGCAACTGGCCCAATACCCATAATACGTGGTTCTACTCCTGCAACTGCACAATTTACCAATCTGCCAATAGGTTTTAAGTTCAATTCATTCATCATCTTTTCGCTCATTACTATTACAAATGCAGCACCATCGCTTGTTTGTGAACTATTACCAGCAGTAACACAACCACCTTGTGCAAATGCTGGTTTTAATTTTGCCAAACCTTCAATACTTGTATCTGCACGAACACCTTCGTCTGTATCAACAATATAATTTCTGGTAGCTTTTTTACCCTTTTCGTTTAAATATGTTTCTTGAACATTGATTGGTAAAATGCCATTTTTAAAATTACCATCAGCAATGGCTTTCATTGCTTTTTGGTGAGAGTTGAAAGAGAATTCATCTTGCTGTTCTCTGCTTACATTATATTCTTTAGCAACTGCTTCTGCAGTTAAACCCATACTTAAATAATAATCAGGCTCGTCTTTGGCAATAGCATAACTTGGTACTGTTTTCCAACCAGCTGTAGGCACAAGGCTCATACTTTCTGTACCACCAGCAATAATACAATCTGCCATTCCTGTTCTAATTTTTGCAGTAGCCATTGCAATACTTTCTAAACCACTAGCACAATAGCGATTTATTGTAATACCTGCAACCTCAATACCTAAAGCTTTTGCAGCTATTATTCTTCCAAATTGCAAACCTTGTTCTGCCTCGGGTACAGCATTGCCCACTATTACATCATCTACTCTTTTGGTATCTAATTGTGGAATAGTTGCTACCAATCCTTTAATAACTTCAATTGCTAAATCATCGGGTCTGTAAAACCTAAAACCACCTTTTTTACTTTTGGTAACTGCTGTTCTGTATCCTGCAACAATGTATGCTTCTTGCATATTATAGTTTTAAAAACCAAATGTAAGAAAAAGTTGTTTATGCAACCAAATTTTATAGATGAATTGTATTTTACAGTTGAATGGTGCCAACGCCACATCAGCTAAATAGAAATAACTGAGCTTGGACAATAATAAAAAAGTGCAAATCACTTTACTGTATATCAATGCAAATAATCTGTTTACTTTGTGGCAACTTTTATTAATTGAATTTATCTTACACCATAGCCAAGCGAATAGCGTTTAATAAGCAAAAATCTTTTTCGAGATTTATTATTAGATTATCTACAGTTGCTACTGCACTAAGTGTGGCTGTAATGATTGTTGCATTTGCATTTGCTACTGGTTTTCAAAACACGATTTCTAAAAAAATATTCAGCTTTTGGGGGCATATACGTGTGCAGCATTACGAGTTGGGCAAAGTGGCTATTTCTGAAGAAACTGCCATTAATAAAAACGATACTGTAGAGCATATTTTACAACAAAACAGTAATGTAATAGCCATTAATGCTTTTGCTACAAAAAGTGCTGTAGTAGAGCATCAAAAAGAAATTGAAGGCATTTTAATTAAAGGCATTGATACAAGATATGACAGTATTCAACTGAAGGAATTTTTGCTACAAGGCAGGTGGCTACGCTTTACTGACAGTACTTACAGCAAAGAAATATTACTAAGCGAAACAACAGCTAAACTGATAAAAGCAAATGTTGGCGATACTATAAAATCTGTTTTTATTAACTCGAATGATGGTAGCACCAAAGCCAGAAAAATGCTGCTTGTGGGTATTTTTAAAACTGGTGTAGAGGAAATTGATAAAACATTTGCCATTGCAGATTTAAGATTGATACAACATTTTAACGAGTGGGATAGTAATAAAATTGGCGGTTACGAAGTATTTATTAAGGATTATAAACTTACACAGCAAGTAGCAGATGATATGCAGTTTCCTGTGTTGTGGAATGCCAAATCTTTAAAAGAAGTAAACCCTACTATTTTTGATTGGCTGGGCGTAATGGACACCAATAGAAATATTGTATTTGCTATAATGGCTATTGTGGCTATTATTAACCTGATTACCTGCTTATTAATTTTGGTATTGGAGCGTGTTAAAATGGTGGGTATTTTAAAAGCATTGGGTTGCAACAATGTTACTATTCAAAAAATATTTTTGTATTATGCTGCTATAATCTCTGCTACAGGTGTTGGTATTGGTTGTGTAGCAGGTTTGGGCTTGTGCTTGTTACAGCAATACACGCATTTGTTTAAAATGAACGAAGAAAACTATTATGTTGCCTATGCACCAGTAGAGATTATTTGGTGGCACGTAGCTGCAATATGTGTTATTACTTTTGTGTTATGCTTTGTGGCATTGATATTACCTACCCTATTAATTAAGAAAGTTGAACCTGTAAAAGCTATTGCGTTTAAGTAGTCTTTGTTTCAGATAACATAAATTTAATTCTCACTCATCATTTCGATAATAGAAAAAAGAAAGCCTACTTCATTGGTGTTCGATTATTTTTGCTGTAGAAATTTTAAATTATGATCACAACAGGCAATCCTATTATTAGTATTTATACAGAAATGACACCTAACCCAGA
>JAPLER010000142.1:0-6529 GCA_026391115.1 Bacteroidota bacterium
AATTGGGTAAGCAACTGGCAAATTCTATTTTACCAGAATTGCAAAACAATGATACCATTACCACACATGATAGTAGTACCAATGGTTTGATAAATCAATACAAAGCTTTTATTGCAGGTTAATATCTTTTAGATACAATAAAAACTGGTCAAGTGCTTTTCGTTTGGGTTCATCAAACTCGTAAGAAATATTTTCAGTAAAGTAAATTTTGGAGTCGTAATAGTCCACAGTATTTTCTTGTACTACAGCATCAATATTATCTAACCCTATTTGCATAGTAGCATCAAAATCTTTAATAAATTGTTGTGGCAAAGGTTTATTGGCAACCCAAGTAGCAAATACAAAAGGCAAGCCTGTAAGGATTTTCCAGGCAACGGCTAAATCGTAGTTATAAGCATAATTGTTTCTTATTTGCAGAGCCCTATCTCCTATTACAACTGCTGCTGTGGTGTTGTTAATATCGTTAATATAATCTTCCTTAGCATTAATAAAAGTAACTTGTTTGTTCCAATAATGTTTAAATAAAACCTGTGTAAGTGCAACAGATGTTTTGCTTTGGTAATCTAGTATTACAGTGTCTATTTGCTCTATAGGCACATTGCTGAATAAAGAAACACTGGCAACATTATTTATAGCACCAATGCAGTAATTACTAATTAAATGGTATTCTTTTAATTGGGGAATAACTGCAACAGGCACAAGAGCCAAATCAATTTCGTTGTTCACTAAAAGTCCTGCTATTTTAGAGGGATAAGCTTCTATAAGTTCTATTTGCTGCATTAAGGCACTTTGTTTTAAACCATACAATAAAGGCTTTGTGTTTAAATAGCTTACTGCAGCAACTTTTATTTTATTCAAAATATTTAATTTGCAGCAAATGTATTTTTATAGCTAATACTAGGTGCATAAGATTGTTAAAGTATTAATAAAATCATAAAAATTTTGAAATTGGCAAATGGCATACATCTTTGGCATAATTTTATTCAAATATTACAAATGAGATTTAGTTTAATTATAGTTTTAGCGTTATTATTGGGTTATACAACACAAGCACAATCGATAAATGCCGATGATAAAGTCACTTTAAAAAAATTAGAAAGCTTTATGCAATCTAAGGCTGATAGTATCATAAACTCACTTGACCCTGAAATAAGATTTGCAAGTTCAAAAGATTTGATACAATCGCTGGTTATTGCTCTAAAAACAAAACACTCGTTTCAATTCCATTTCGATTCTGTTCAAATTTCTAAGCTTTACAGCCCTGATTCTACATTCAGAATTTTTACATGGCAAGTAATGAAAGATTATAGTTACTACAGACAATATGGTGCTATACAAATGAAAACAGCAGATGGTAGTTTAAAATTGTTTCCATTAATTGATGCAAGTGATTTTACCCAAAGACCCACAGACTCTATACGTGAAGCTGCTAACTGGATTGGTGCTATTTATTATAAAATGATTTTAAAAACATACAACAATAGAAAATATTACACCTTACTGGGCAGCGATGAAAACAATGAACGTACTAATAAAAAATGGATAGATGTTTTAAGTTTTGACGAACAAGGTAAGCCACAGTTTGGACGCAGTTGTTTTGTATATCCCAACGATGGCATAAAACCTTCACAACCTTGTTATAGATTTTGTATTGAATATAAAAAGAATGGAGGGGTAAGGTTGATGTATAATGAAAAGTTAGATGAAATTATTTTTGACCATATAGTTAGTGAAAATAATGAAATTCAAAATAAAGCTTCATTAGTTCCTTATGGGGATTATGAAGGTTTTAGATGGAACAATGGCAAATGGTATTTTACAGCACAGCCATTTGATGCTATACCATTTGAAGAAAAACCCAAAAGCATTTTAAAACCTTTGGATGAGATTGAAAAGGATGAGAAGAAAAATAAGAAGAAGAACAAAGTGTTTTAGTTAACCTAGTTTTTTACTGGTGGAATCATTACACTCCCACATTTATTACAAGTACGTTTTTCTTCGTTGCTGTAAAATCCATTCATTACAGGTGGTAATTGACTCACAATATCTGTTACAACCAGTTTTTCTTCGTGTAGCATATTGCCACAGTTTTCGCAAAACCACATAAAGCCATCTTCTTCAGTTTTACGAACTTTTTCAATAACTAAACCCACTGTTCCTTCGCCACGTTGTGGACTATGTGGTGTGCGTGCAGGTAATAAAAACATATCACCTTCGTTGATATGAATATCCTTTAGCTCTCCATCATCAATTATTTTAACAACAATATTGCCCTGTAATTGATAAAACAATTCTTCTGTTTCGTTAAAATGATAATCTTTTCTGCTGTTTGGTCCGCCTACAATCATTACAATAAAATCCTCTGCGTGTTTATATAAACATTGATTGCCTACAGGTGGTTTTAATAAATCTCTATTTTCATCAATCCATTTTTGTAAATTAAAAGGTGCAGTAACTGGCATAGCAATAAGTTTTAATGAAGCAAATATAAATGGTTGTTTTCTTGAATAAAATTAAATAGTTGTAAGCTGTTTTACTTTTTACTTTGCACAATGCAAGAAGTTATTTTTAAAGATTTAGGCACACAACCATATAAAGAGATTTGGGATTATCAGGAACAACTATTAAAACAAAATGTAGATATAAAAGCAGCGAATAGAGAACTTGACAATGAGGATTTAAAAGCAAACACAACGAATCATTTACTTTTTGTAGAACACTTGCCAGTATATACTTTAGGCAAAAATGGCAATGAAGAAAACGTGCTGATAAGTGCTAATGAATTGTTCAAACAAAAGATAGATTACTTTCATATTAATAGAGGTGGTGATATTACTTTTCATGGACCAGAACAATTGGTTGGTTATCCAATTTTAGATTTGGATAATTTCAAAACTGACCTTGGTTGGTATTTGCGAAGCATAGAAGAAACCATTATTGCAACAATGGCTGAGTATGGTTTAATTGGTGACAGAAGTAAAGGCGAAACTGGTGTTTGGCTTGATGTTGGTGTTAAAGGTAAAGAAAGAAAAATATGTGCAATAGGTATTAAATGTAGCAGATGGGTTACTATGCATGGTTTTGCATTTAATATAAATACAGATTTAAGTTACTTTAATAATATTGTTCCTTGCGGTATTGTAAATAAACAAGTGACTAGCCTAGAAAAAGAGCTTGGATATAAGGTTCATATGAATGAAGTGAAGCAGAAAGTGAAGAAAAATTTTGAGCAAATATTTAATGCTAAACTAGTATAAGTAAAGAGGCGGCATTAAAATGCCGCCTCTTTACTTCAAAATTTTATTTCTTCTTCATTCTCATCAAAAAACCTAAAATCTACCAAGTGGTAATTGGTGTTTTTTTGTAAGTCCATTTTTAGTTTATACTTTCTTTTCCATCTTTTAAAGATAGATGTGAATACACCTTTACTTAAATGAGAGTAAATAATTGGATGCACAATAAGTGTCATTTTTTTATAGCTATGTGCAGACAAATAAGCCAATTTATTTTCAATTTCATCTTCTAAAATAAGTGTACTACCAATTTTACCAGTTCCATTACAACTTGGACAATCTTCATTGGTTTCAATAGTCATCTCTGGCTTCATACGTTGCCTAGTCAACTGCATCAAACCAAATTTAGATATAGGTGTAATAGCGTGTCTTGCTCTATCTGGCTTCATAAATTCATCCATTGCCTCTTGCACTTTACGTTTGTTATCAGGCAATTTCATATCTATAAAATCAACAACTATAATTCCGCCTAAATCTCTCAATCTCATTTGACGAGCAATTTCTTCTGCTGCTTCCAAATTGGTTTGTAAGCTATTTTCTTCCTGATTATTGCCAATACTTTTATAACCACTGTTAACGTCTATAACGTGCAAGGCTTCTGTATGTTCAATAATCAAATATGCACCACTATTAAGGTTTACAGTTTTTCCAAAACCAGCTTTAACTTGTTTTGTTATGCCATAAGTATCAAAAATATTATTGCTACTTCCATTGGTGTATTCAACAATATCTTTTTTCTCAGGTGCAATTCTTTCGATATAAGCCTTGGCTTCGTTGTAAATGTTTTTATCGTTAGTTACAACTTTTTCAAAAGATGGATTTAGCAGATCTCTAAGAATGCTTGTGGTTTTATTTTGTTCACTCAAAATTTTTGCAGGAGCAACTGCACCTTGCAATTTGTCTTGAATATCTTTCCAAACCTTTACCAAATCAAGTAAATCCTGATGCAATTCTGCTGTACTTTTTCCTTCAGCAGCAGTACGTACAATTACTCCAAAATTTTTGGGCTTTATAGCTTCAATAATTTTATGTAACCTTTTTCTTTCATCGCTACTATGTATTTTTTTTGAAATAGCAACAACATCATTAAAAGGTGTAACAACAATGAAACGGCCTGGTAAACTTATTTCACAAGTTAATCTTGGACCTTTAGAAGCAATAGGCTCTTTAAGTATTTGTACTAACACATTTGGTTTGCCATTAAGCACTTCACTAATTTTACCTGTTTTAACAATTTCAGGTTCAACTTTAAACTTACTAAAATCAAACTCATCGCCAGTATGTGCATTTACACATTGATGAGTAAATTTTAAAAGCGAATGTGCAAATGGGGATAAATCTGTATAATGCAGGAAAGCATCTTTTTCAAAACCTACGTCTATAAATGCAGCATTTAATCCTGGTATAAGTTTTTTTACTTTACCTAAATATAAATCACCTGTAGTATAGCTTACATCAGTTTTTTCGTTATGTAGTTCTACTAATTTTTTATTTTCTAATAATGCAATATCAACACCTCCTGGTGTAGCATTAATAATTAATTCTTTGTTCACGAGAGAGCAACTTTAATATACACAAAAACATCTTGCCATAATTGTAGCAAGAAACACACAAGACCACCGATAAAATTTGCCTAAGAGTTTTAATGATTT
This sequence comes from Bacteroidota bacterium, assembly GCA_026391115.1. Classification (GTDB taxonomy): domain Bacteria; phylum Bacteroidota; class Bacteroidia; order Chitinophagales; family Chitinophagaceae; genus CAIVPM01. The sequence continues at coordinate 4,946 of JAPLER010000142.1, forward strand.
GATAGAAAGGAAAAGTTGCTTAGGTAGAGTGGCAAATTGGAGAATGGCAAACAATTAAATGGTAAATAGGGAAGTTTTGAATACTTATCCTATTTACCATTAATAATAAAACTATTTACTATTTTTTATTTTTCTTATGACGATTTTTTCTCAAACGTTTTTTACGTTTGTGGGTAGCAATCTTATGACGTTTTCTTTTTTTACCGCAAGGCATAATGTGTACTTTTTTTAAATGAATAAATTTATTTTAAATCGTTTATACGCTTTTCTATTTCTTTTTTAATTTCAGCATTATCTAACAAATCTTGGGCTTTGTTATAAAATATTGTTGCATTGGCTTTATCTTTCATCTGCTCGTAACATTCAGCAAGATGTAAAATATAAATCACATTTTTCGGCTCATTACCATTCAATAAAATAAAGTGCTCAACTGCCTTAGCAAATTGTCCACTTTTCTTTCCTCCTAAACCTAAAATATAATGAGCAAATAAATTATCAGGGTGCTGTGTTAGTATAATTTTTATTGGCATTATTCCATTGTTCATTGGATCATTGGAAATATTGCCCAAAATATTACAAGCAGCTAACCCAATTTTACTACTATCGTTGTTTGGATTTATAGTTAACGCTTTATCAAAAAGAACTTTTGCATTTGTTGCCAACCAAGATTGAACATCTGGATTTGCAACATCCAACAAGCTACTTAAATATTGTTGGGCGGCGAATGTGAGGGTTTTTTCTGAATTTTCCAACTTAGCTGCTTCGCCATTGTAAAATAAATATGGTTCTATAATATGTGCAGAGTCTTTCCATAAAGCTGCCAATTGCTTGTAGTTATTGGCTTTAACGCTATTGTCAGTCATATTTACAGCTGCTTCTAATGTTTTAATTTTTTGTTGCAAACTTGGGTTTAGCGTTGCTTTTGCCTTAACTAATATTTCATTAAAATTAAAATTAGAGGCCGTTGCAGTAGGAGCAATAACTTCTTTTTCCTTATTGGGATTAACTGTTTTGCCAAAAAATATTAAACAAATTAATAATACCACCCCACCACCCAAGACATATAATTGTTGTTTACGCACTGTATTTTTTTTGCAAATGTAGTTGGTGATTTGTTACAGTAATTAACAGAAATATTCTCACTTATGTTCAAACTCGTCAATCACTTCAAAACGTGCGAACATTTCTTCGCTATACCAGTCTTCTTTTCTTGTTTTTGTTATTACATCTTTGTGTTCTTTCATCTTGTATGCAAATGTTTTCATCGCATCAATATTTTCCCAAATACTAAGTGTAGCTTGTTTTAAAAAAGGCACCTCTCCTATTCCATAACTTGCTACTAAGCCTTTTGTATTTTTAATTTGATGGTTTACTAAAGGAACATTTCTCCAAAACTGTTTAGCCTTTCTTAGTCTTATTGTAGCCCTTGTTAGTACTGCAATTTTGCCAGAAATGTTATTTTCTATTTGTGGTAAATTTTCAAAGCATAATTTCCCATCCCAAGTTCCTTTGCTTGATATTGGTTTTAAAACAAATGTTTTGGTAGTGCACTTAAAAAGCTTGATATACAAATGAATAAGTTTA
>JAPLER010000142.1:6601-8675 GCA_026391115.1 Bacteroidota bacterium
AGTTTATTCAAATTCCTAACTCCTAATTCCTCATTACTAATTACAAGTATAGCCCATTGCCTCAAATCTGGTTTAGTACTAAAACTTCCATCTTTACCAGTACCCATTAATTTATAAAACTGTTTTTTTTTATTAAACAGAAAAGGCAAATGAAATAAAGCCATAGAAAGCACACCAGCCCATCCAAAATATTTTGGATAACGAATAATTGTTACAATACAAATCATTTTGTGAAAATAGAAACTTTACTTTTGACCACTTATATTTTTTTATGACAACCATTATTACCAATATAAAACAACTCGTAAATGTTAGAACAGAAAACAAATTATTAAGAGGAAGTGAATTAGCTAATTTACCCATTATAGATAATGCTTATTTGGTAGTACAAGATGGATTGATAAAGGATTTTGGAGAAATGAAAAAACTGTCGACAGTTGACAGTCTCCAGTTGACTGAAAATATAATTGATTCTAGTGGTGCTACTATTCTTCCTACTTATTGCGATAGCCACACACATATTGTTTTTGCTGCAAGCAGAGAAAGTGAATTTGTAGATAAAATAAATGGTCTTACTTATGCTGATATTGCTGCAAAAGGTGGTGGTATTTTAAATAGTGCCAATAAATTGGCAAATACTAGTGAAGAAGATTTATATAATTTGGCTTATAAAAGATTACAAGAAGTTATTAAATTGGGCACAGGTGCTATTGAAATCAAAAGTGGTTATGGATTAAGTGTTGATGCAGAAATTAAAATGCTACGCGTTATAAAAGAGTTAAAGAAAAACGCTGGAATACCAATAAAATCAACATTCTTAGGTGCTCACGCCTTCCCAATTCAATATAAAGAAAATAAACAAGCCTACGTAAATTTAATTTTGAAAGATATGCTTCCTACTATTGAAAAAGAAAATTTGGCAGATTATATTGATGCTTTTTGTGAACAAGGTTTTTTTGATATAGCACAAACGGAAACTATTTGCAAAGCAGGAATAAATGCAGGATTAAAAGTTAAAATACACGCCAATCAATTAAGCTCAACTGGTGCTGTTCAATTAGGTGTCAAATTAAATGCCTTAAGCGTAGATCATTTAGAAATAATGGATGATGATGCAATTAAATCTTTGGCAAGTTCAAATACCATTGGTACTTTATTACCAACAGCTGCTTTCTTTTTAAGAATGCACTATCAACCAGCTCGACAATTAATTGATGCTGGCTGTGCAATTGCGTTAGCAAGTGATTTTAACCCCGGCAGTAGCCCAAGTGGTAATATGAATTTTGTAAACGCTGTAAGTTGCATACAAATGAAAATGTTGCCTGAAGAAGTTATTAATGCCAGCACAATAAATGGAGCTTTTGCAATGGAAGTAGAAAATGAAGTAGGCAGTATTAGTGTGGGTAAAAAAGCCAATTTAATCTTTACTAAAGATATTCCATCACTTGCTTATTTACCATATAGTTTTGGCTCTAATTTAATTGATAAGGTAATGATTAATGGCGTTTTTATGAATCAAAATAATTCATAAAAAACAATCAATTATTATGCTATTTCATTAAGTAGTACTTAAATATTTGATAAAAATTTTACATATTATAAAAAATTATATATAATATTTTTATCACTAAAATGAAATAATTCTAAATATTTGCATCAAATTTAAAAATATGTCTTTAAGATTTGATGCAATTTCGAATTTAAACACTAATTCAAATACTTTTTTTGAATCTGGTGCAAAAAAAATTACTAGCATTTTTGGAGAAAATGTTTTTACTCTTAAAACAGCTAGAGAATATTTAGGAGATGAAGCCTATAAAAGTTTACAGCAAAGTATAAAAGGTGGTAAAAAAATCGAAAGAACCGTTGCAGCTCAAATAGCAAATGGAATAAAAGCTTGGGCAGAAAGTAAAGGTGTTACTCACTTTACACATTGGTTTCAACCATTAACAGGTACAACAGCTGAAAAACACGATAGTTTTTTTACAATTAAAAGCGATGGAACTGCTATTGAAGAATTCGATGGAGCAGCATTGATTCAACAAGAACCAGACGCATCTTCATTTCCAAGTGG
>JAPLER010000362.1 GCA_026391115.1 Bacteroidota bacterium
AAAAAATTGTCCACAACAAACCATTATAGAACCAACAACTGTATATGGTATTAGTAAATATGCTGGTGAATTTTGGTGTAATTATTATTTTAACAGATATGGTGTTGATGTGAGAAGTTTACGTTATCCAGGACTGATAAGTTATAAATCTGCACCAGGTGGTGGAACTACTGATTATGCTGTTGAAATATTTTATGAAGCTCTTGAACATAAGAAGTATGAATGCTTTTTAACAGAAGATACTTATTTGCCAATGATGTATATGCCTGACGCCATAAAAGCAACTATTGAATTAATGGAAGCACCTGCAAGTGCAATAAGCGTGAGACATAGTTATAATGTAGCTGGTATTAGTTTTTCGCCAAAAGAAATTGCAGCAGCTATACGAAAACACATTCCAGATTTTACGATTAGTTATAAAAATGATTATAGACAAGCTATAGCAAATAGCTGGCCTCAAAGCATTGATGATACAGTTGCCAGACAAGATTGGAACTGGCAACACGATTATGAATTGGACACTATGGTTGCAGATATGTTAGATAATTTAAAATAAAAAAATGCCAAGCTAAAGCTTGGCATTTTTTATGCATTTATGAATCTATCCTTTCTTAAATGGATTCAAATCTTTTAATAAATTCTTGCCTGCTTCTTCAACACGCTTTTTAGGATCTGTACTTTGTGTAGAATCTTTATTGCCTAAAACGTTTTTGATTATTTCATTTTTAGCATCTTTTATAATTTGATCTTTCACTGCTTTGGCTGTATCCTTTACAGCGTTTGTTGTTTGCTGAATAGCAGTGTTTACAGCAGCCTTGGTACTATCAATTTTATTTTGTACAAAATTAGTTGCCTGTGTTTTTAAATCATCAGCAAGGGAGGTACCAGTTTGTTTTAAATCTGTTTTCAGTGTTGGAGATTTAATGTTTCCACCTAATTTCATTTGCACATTAACAATATCAGAAACCTTTATTGGTAAGCCTTTAGCAGTTGCTTGTGCAGCTAAACCATCAATAAAATTATTACCAGCTGCACCCATTAAAGTACGTGGTAGTTTCATATTAATAGTATAATCCAACAATTGGTCAAAGCCGTGAGAACCACCAATTTCCATCTCAATATCTTTTAGTTTTACTTTAAATGGTTTTATAAAAACTTTGCCATTGGTAAACTCAAAAAATGTTTTGATATCTTTTAAAGAAAGATTTTGCAATTGAGCTACATTTAAAGTAGAAGCAATTTTATCTATAGGTGCAAACTTGCTTAACAAACCTTCAATCAATAATAAATTTCCATTACCTGTAAGTGTGCTCATATCAGGCATCATATTATCTCCAAGTTTACCAGTAAGTGTTAATGATGAAGTTAATTTACCAGCTAGATATTGCCCTACAGGCATCAATTTTTGAATAGTATTGAATGCATAAAATGTTTTTTGAATATCAACATTACTTACATTATAAGTTAAAGAAATATCAGGCTTTTTTGTATCCAACTTGGTTGAGTAAAATCCAGTAACAGCAAAGTCTCCATTTAATGCTTTTGCTTTTACATTTTCCATTGTGACTGTTTCATTAGCTACTTTTAATGAACCACTAATATTGCTCATATCAAGTTTATCATACTGCACATTATCAACCAAAGCATTTAACGTTAAGTCTAAATTTTTAGGAACAATAAATGGTTTACTTTCTGGTGTATTCTTTTTAGTAGTGTCTGTACTTACACCCATCAATTCATTCAAATTTACATTATCAGCTTTTACATTTACAACCCCATTCAATGCTTGATTTTGTAATACATAAGGCAACAAATTATTGATATATCCATTTGCCTGAAACTTGGTATTCATAAATCTTCCAACTAAATTACTTAAAGTAACATTGGTAGGATTAAAACTCATACTTGCACTATTTAAACTTACTCCACTTGGATAATCTTTTGACGCAAAATTAAAATTACTCACATCAACAGTGCCTTGTGCTTTAAACTTATCAAACTGTTTACGTTGCATTGCCAATGTGCTGCCAACAACTTCAACATTGGCATTTATAATACCTTGTAATGTAGTTATAGAAGGCACTTTAATAAATTGAGATACTTTGCTTAAATCCAATTTTCCTTTTGCAGCAGCATCAACAAATAAATCTGTAATAGGATTTTTTACCAATAATTTAAAGTCGAATGGTTCATTTGCCAAACTTAAATGTGCTTTTGAAATATCAATAACCGTATGGTCTGTAACGCCATCAGGATTATCCAACTTCATAATGATATTAATATCTTTAACTGGTGCTGGCAAATCTGGATATTGAAAAAAACCATCATTCACTTGTAAATTGACTTGATAAGCTGGTATAGTTGTTTTGTCATAGTTGCCTTTTACAAATCCGTTGAAAATAGCTTTACCACTGGTTTTGATGGTGCTGAAATTGTTTTGATAAATAGTTGGAATCAAAGAAAGTATATTTTTAAAATCGGTTGATGGAGCTTTAAATTCTATATCCATTCCATAACCATCAGCCAGCATTTGAAAGAAACCCTTTGTAGAAAGTTGCAAATCATTTAAAGTAATTTTATCCGTATTAAAACCAAACTTCATTTGTTTAGTATCAACCATTAAATCAATATCAGCAGTAGTTTTAGCTTCGTTGATATAACTGATACCATTCATTTTATAACTCCATTTGGCAATATTTGTTTTAGTTACCAATGTAAAAATATCAGCTTCAAAATCGCCACTTCCGCTATGATCAATACCTTCAACCGTAGCAAACATATTGCCACTAAAATCACTATACTTTACATTACAATTAGCTAAACTATAATGTTGTAATTTCAACTTCATTTGCTTTGAAGTATCTACAGTTGCTGTCTTTGAGCTATCTGGTTTTACAATATCCCAATTAGCTTTTCCTTGTTTATTTACAATGGTGTTAATGTTTGCATCTTTAATATCAATACCATAAATATTAATTTCACTACCAGTAACAGCACTCCACAAATTCATTGAAACATCAATTTGTTTTGCAGTAATTAAGCTATCATTTTCAAACTCATTAATACCTACTACAGACAAATTATTTAAGCCAACTGCCAACTTTGGAAAATGGCGAAACACAGAAATATCAACATCTGCAAAATCAACTTTAGCATTTAGTTTTTGATTAATCTTTTCTTTTACCAACGCAACAATTTTTCCTTTGAATATATAAGGAGTAGCTATTGCCAATACTACTAAAACCAACAAAGTAATACCAGTATATTTTAAAATTTTCTTCATCATATATGTGAAAATAAGGTATTGAGTTATTTAAAATAACCTTACGTAAGAATTATGAAATATTTAAGAAATATTTTGTAAGAAACCAATCAACTTATCTGTTGCTTTTCTTCTATGGCTGTATATATTTTTTTCATCCAAACTCATTTGTGCAAAGGTCTTTGTGTCTCCATCAGGCACAAAAATGGGGTCATAGCCAAAGCCATCCTTTCCTCTTTGTTCTTCAATGATTTTGCCTTTACAAATGCCTTCAAACATGTATTGTTTACCATTAATCACTAAGCTTATAATAGTTTTAAATTGAGCATTTCTATTTACTGTTCCTTGCAATTTATTCAATACTTTTTCTATGTTTTTTTGATGACCTTTTTCTTCACCAGCATACCTTGCACTTAATACACCAGGTTCTCCATTCAGTATTTCTATTTCAAGTCCTGTATCTTCTCCAAAACAATCTTTTTGTGTTAAGTTAAAAATGAAATTTGACTTCTCATTTGCATTAGCTTCAATGGTATCATAAGGCTCAGGAATATCAATATCTATACCTGCTTCAACCAAAGTGATAATATTGAATTTATTTCCAATAACACTTTTGATTTCATCTATTTTATGTTGGTTATTGGTTGCAAAAATTAGTGTTGTCATTTGTTAGTTAAAAGTAAATCGTTGAAAATAAAAGTGTTTTTTTAATTAGAGTTATAATGTCTAAACATTAAACATCGTTTTTAAACTCATCCACAATTTAGTTTTCTCCATTTTAACTGTTTCATTATTACCAATCATTTTATCCAAATCAGCAGCAATCAACATTTGGCAATTACTGTAATGCTGAATTCTATATTCTGGGAAAATTAAAGGCAACTGAAATTTTTTAGCATCAATACCAAATAACAACAAAAATTGAGGATTAAAAGCATCCTTAATTTGATTATATGTCAACAGTTTATTACTACTGTTTACAATAGCTACATCGGCAAGGGTTAATTTACAAGCTGTAAGTAACTTAGTAAGCAAATCAAGTTTATCATCTGTTAAATACACAGCACTATTATCGAATACAATAATTGAAATGTTTTTATTATTCTCACCCAAAAATTTTATAGTTTGCTCATTGGTATCTGTATTTTTATTAATCACTTTTTTCGCCTCAACATTAATAGTTTCTATTAAGCTGTTGCTATACAAATCTGCAATTACAAAGGGTGGTAAACTAATTTCCTGAAAACTCATAAATAAAATATTAACGATTGTTAGTTTTTGCCTTAATTTGCATTTTAAATCATACAAATGGAAACTACTTTGGACATTAACATAACACGCGTAGAAAGCAGCAAACTTAATGATTTAAGTTTAGAAAATATCCCTTTTGGCAAGTATTTCAGCAACCATATGCTAGAAGCTGATTACGAAAATGGTGAATGGAAAAATGTAGAAATAAAGCCATATCAACCATTAATTTTTGAACCTACATTGGCTGCTTTACATTATGGACAAAGCATTTTTGAAGGTATTAAAGCCTATAAAGATGCTGATGGAGAAGCCTATATTTTTAGACCATACGACAATTTTGTACGTTTTAATATTTCTGCAGAGAGATTGTGTATGCCAACTGTGCCAGAAGAAATTTTTATGGATGGAATGAAACAGTTAATTGCACTAGATAAGAACTGGATTCCTTTCAGAGAAAACCATAGCTTATACATTCGTCCATTAATGTTTGCAACAGATACTTTATTAGGTGTTAGACCTTCCGATACTTATAAGTTTATGGTAATGCTTAGTCCAAGTGGACCATATTATACTACACCAATGAAAATTGCAGTAGAAAGTAAATACACTCGTGCTGTAAAAGGTGGTGTTGGGTTTAGTAAAAATGCAGGTAATTATGCCAATAGTATGTTGGCTGCTAAAGAAGCTAAAGAAAAAGGATATGACCAAGTTTTATGGACAGATGGCTTTGAACATAAATGGTTGCAAGAAGTAGGAATGATGAACATTATGTTTATTATTGATGGCGTTGCTGTTACTCCAGATATTAGTGAAGGTACTGTTTTAAATGGCGTTACCAGAAATAGTATTATAGTAATGTTACAAGAAATGGGCTTTACAGTAGAACAAAGAAAAATAAGTATTGACGAAGTAGTTGCAGCTTATAAAAATGGTACTTTACAAGAAGTATTTGGTTGTGGTACTGCTGCTACTATTGCACCAATTGCAGAATTGGGTTACGAAGATGTAAGAATGCCATTTGATGTTGATAGCTTTAAAACAGCCATTGCACTACGCAAACATTTTGATGATATTAGATACAGCCGTGTACCAGATACACACGGTTGGATGGTAAAAATTTAAGATATATTTTGTGCTTGAAATTGAAATGCCAATGATAAATATCATTGGCATTTTTTTTAATTGAATTTCTAGATAATTAAATCTTGAATATATTTCAAGTTTGTGGCATCTTATTACAATTAATTCTATATAACATAAACATACAAACGTTTATCAATATCTTATACATGATGAGCTTTAACTGTATAAATAAGCTTCTAATATTCAAAAAACAAACAAAAGCTGCCCCTAATAGCAGCTTTTGCGTCAACTTAAAATTTGTTGACTTGCTTTTCATAGCAAATTGGATATATAGAAACAGGGAAGTTTTTTAGTCTAATAATTAGTAGTTACGTACAAAATTTTTATTAAAAAATTTAGAATAAGCAATCATTTGTGGTTGATCTGCACTATTTATAGGTTGAACAGATAATTCATAATCTTTCCACCATGAGCCTGCAGCCCAATAAGAGGCACCAATATTATTTTGCTGTAGATAATCTAAAAAATAGTTCATTACAGTTATCCATCTTTTATCTTTTTTTGGAATTCCAAACTCTCCAACATATCCACGTTTATTGTATTTGTTAAGCCAATCTACAAAAGGCTTCATTCTTTCAACACCAGTAAGCTCATATGCACCATCTGCATCGTAACTTTTGGCATATTTACCAGAATAATCATTATCAAAATAACAATGAGCATTGAAAACTGTTTTACCTGCAACGTCAACTATATTTTTTAAATCATAATTATATTGTTCCCAAGTTGCAGGGTTAGAATAATTATCGCCATCAACAAGTATTGTTGTGTATTTATCTACTTCTCTAATACCATTGATAACTTGCTGAACTGTACTAGCCCATTTGTAAGAACCCATATCGTGAGGCTCGGTCATAATGGCAAAGGCAAATACATTTTGCTTATCGAACATAGCCCTTGCCATTCTTTTCCAAAAATCTACTAAATAAGCTGCAGGTAAATCATAACTACCTACTACATAAGTGTTGCCATTTAGTTGATACCTCCCAAAATTTTGTAATACTAAATTGACTTTAATTTTTTTAGCAGCACATTTATCTACAAATTCCTTGATATGGCTAAGTTCAGTTGGATCTAGTGGTTCGCCTGGCACTCTTTGTATCCTCTCCCATTTAAAAGGGAGTTGAATTAAATCTATTCCCTTAGACGCAAAATAGTCGATGTCACTATTATTAGGATAAGTATAATCTATACCTAATGTGCCTGGTAAATTTTTTTCACCAAATTCAGCACCACAAAGCGTGATACCATAAATTTGATTGGTTAATTGAGCTTTAAGATTGTTTACAGAAACTTGACATAAGCATAAAGCCAAAAGAATTGAGCAACGGATCATTTGAATTGATGATAATTTTTTCATAACGTTAAATTTTTGAATTTTAAAAAAGGATAATGAATTTTATAAAGGATATTGATTTTGATTATTTTTTAGACCCTACTTCTTATTTCGAGTGCAAGATAAATTGTAGCTGTATCGCCGAAAATGACCTTCATCAAAATTCAAATTGATTGTAATCAACACAATTTTTTTGATGTAAATAATTTTACTAAATGGACTTAAGTCACCTGCTAACAATTGTATTTTGGGGTATGTATTTGCAGAGCTCATTTTGAATAGTTTTATTTTTTTTAAAATCTTACTTTTTAATTTCGAGTGCAAGATATATAGCCGCATAATGCCCAAAATTGACTATCGTCAAAGCTGCCATTGATTGTAATCAGCATAATAAAATAATGCAGATGTAAAGACTAAAAAGCAATGCTTGAGTAGGATTTGTTAATGGTAGGAATTTATGTAATAGGTATTTAATACAAGTACTCAATCAAATTTATCTTTATAAATTTTTATCTATTTTCTTTTTTTTATGGAAAAAAAAAGAAACAAAAAAGCCACAGAAAAACGATATACACCACGTTTTCCTGAAGCGACTTGATGCAACTTTTGTACTACGTAGTATCAAAAGTTGTAATACTACATTTTAGCGATAGTTAAATATAATTTTGCATTAGTACTTAAATAAAAAAGTTACTACAACATGTATTTATCATATTATAATAGCTGTTAGTTTTTGCTATTTGTTGTTAAAGAGATTAAACAAATAAATAGTTATCGCAATAGTGTAGTGTACTTATTTAGATAGCTTTAGTTCTTCATATCTTTTAGCTTTTGGTAATTTAAAATGGTAATAGAACTACCAGACACATCAATTAATTTGTCTTGTCTAAAATCAGTAAGAGCTCTTACAATAGTTTCTGTGGAAGTACCTACAATATTGGCAAGGTCTTCTCTACCTATGCTAATAGTAAATTGTGCTTCGGCATCTTTTTTATACTTATTATATAATTCTACCAATGCCTCTGCTGCACGTTTTCTAACAGAGTCGTATGCAATTTGAATGAGTTTTTTTTGTGTATCAACAACATTATTAGATAATATGGAAATAAACTTTTTTGACACTTCTGGATTTTTATAAATGAGCGATAAAAAATCTTCCTTTACAATCTTATAAATTTCAACATCGTCAAGTGCAGTAGCAGTCTCGTCATATTTTTCATCTTTTAATAGCGATAGATACCCAAAAAAATCTCCTGAACTGTACAATTGTGTAATTAATTCTTTACCAAATTCATTAGTTCTATATGTTTTAACTTTACCATTATTAATAAAATATACGCCTTTAGCATAGCTTCCTTCTTTATAAATGTTTTCCTTTTTTTTATAGTATTTTAAATCAGTTTTTTTTGAAATTTTTTCTAAAGATTCTATCTGTTGAATGTCATCAATAAACTCTTCAATGGCTTCTATATTTTTGGAAAATTCTTTTTTAAGGATATCATTTTTTTTGAGTCTAACTTCAATAGCTTTTAATAGTTGAACATCATCAAAAGGTTTAGTAACATAGTCATCTGCACCTATTTCCATTCCTTTTCTAAAGTCTATCTGATCGGCTTTGGCGGTTAAAAAAATAAAAGGAATATGTGCTGTTTCTGTATTTTTTGATAATAAATGTAAAACTCCATACCCATCTAGTATGGGCATCATAATATCGCAAACAATAACATCTGGTTTTTCTTTTAAGGCAATTTCTACACCTTCTTTTCCATTAATTGCAGTAAAAACATTGTATTGTGCTAATGTTAAAATCTCTGCTGTATTTTCTCTTATATCATCATTATCTTCAATTAATAAAATTTTCTTCATACTATATATTGCGGTATTTTTAATGAAAAAATGCTTCCTATATTTTCTAAACTTTCATAATTTAATGATGCGTTCATTAACTCTGCATATCTTGCTACAATATTTAATCCCAATCCTGTTCCCTGAATATGCATAGCATTGTAGCCTCTAAAAAATCTTTGAAACAGATGCCTTTGATCTTCTTCAGAAATTCCAATACCATAGTCTTTTACAGCAATTGTTATATTACCTTCTAATTCCTCAACAATCACTTCAACAATACTTGATGCCTTAGAAAATTTAATTGCATTAGACAGTAGATTGAACATAATATTTTTCAATAATTTGAGGTCAACTATGGCCATTTCTTTGGCGTGATATTTTTCAACAATTGTTATTCCGTCAGTTATTGTTGATTGCATTTCTGAGATAATATCCTCAATAAAATTTTTGAGATTAATTTCTTTTGGTAAATTTTCTATTTTGCCTTCTTCTAATTTACTTACAGATAAGAAATCAGTTAAAATATCAGTTAAGTTATTCACTGATATTTTTATTTTATTTATATGTTTTATTTGACTATTGGTATCCTTATTTTCAGCATATTTACTTAATAGTATTAAGGAAGACATTATTGTTGTAAGCGGTGTTCTAAATTCATGGGATGCGATTGATACAAAACGAGACTTCAGTTCATTCAAATCTTTTTCCTTTGCAAGAGCATTACTTAATTCTAATTCTATTTTTTGCAGTTGAGTATTGGCTTCTTGTGTATTGTCTCTTTCTTTTTCTGTGTTTTTTAAATCTGTTATATCTTGAATATTAATGATTACCATATCCGATTGACTTTGAAAGCCTGATATGACTATATCAAACCACCATTCATCATTATTAGCTGAGGGTTTAAAATAATACTGATTTTTATAAATTGATGTTCTCTCATTTATAACATTTCTAAGCCCTTGAATAGTAACCTTTGCTACAACATTGCCCTCAACAGCAGCCTTGTCTAAAATGTCCAAAATATTTTTCCCTTCACTAATGAAGTTTGCCTTAGACATTTCAGCACTAGCTGACATAATTTTCCACGCCTGATTGGTTTTAATGATCTCTCCATTTTTATTTATAACAGCAATACAAGAATTGATTGAGTTTAAAATTCCTCTACTGAATGCATCACTTTTTTTAAGTTCCTCTTCAGCTTGTTTCCTTTCGTTAATATCTTCATTGATAGCTACATATTGATATG
>JAPLER010000267.1:0-6023 GCA_026391115.1 Bacteroidota bacterium
TGCTCTTCTTCTGTAAAGCCGTGTTTAGAAACATATTCTGCTAAATACACTTTATTATCGTATAACTCAATGCAAATAGGAAATTCAGGTAAATCTTTATCGTATAATCTATAGCAGGAAATGTTCATTCGCCTCGCTTGCTTGCTGCGATGTTTATAGACTTTAGTAAGTCTATTTTCAAACATAACGAATTTAGAATCCCTAACCCCTAAAGGGGAACTTGTATCTTCCATACTACTACATTACTAAATGGCAAATTATTTTTTCAGCAAAGTTCTGTTATACATTTCTGCTAGTTTTTGCTTGGTGTGCAGGGCAAAATCTCCTTTCATCATCCAATCGTAGTATTGAGGTTCTTCTTTTAATACTTGAGTTACAGGTTTACCTTTGTGTTTGCCGAAGTTAAAAGTTTCAACACCATTTTCCATTATAAAACGTCTGCTAAAATCAATAATATTTTCCTCGCCAGTAAACTTTACAATGCTTTCAACAGTGTTACCAATATTAGCATATTTGGTTATTTGAGCTTCTAAAACTTCGTATGTTGCAGTTGCATCTGCTTCTGCACTGTGTGCATTTTCAAGTTCTTTACTACAGTAAAACTTATATGCAGCTGTTAAAGTTCTTTGTTCCATTAAATGAAACACTTTTTGCACATCAAGTAGTTTTCTGCTTTCAATTTCAATATTTAATTCGCAACGCAAAAACTCTTCTACCAACATTGGAATATCAAAACGATTGCTGTTGTAACCACCAATATCACAATTGTCCAAAAACTGTTTTACTTCGTTTGCAATTTGCTTAAATGTTGGAGCCTCTTTTACCATTTCGTTGGTAATGCCATGCACATCAATAGCACCTTGGGGTATAGGTATAGTTGGGTTTACAATTTTTCTTTTGTTTTGTTTTTCGCCATTTGGCAAAATTTTTACAATAGCAATTTCTACAATTCTATCTGTGCTAATGTTAATGCCTGTTGTTTCTAAATCAATAAAAGCAATGGGGCGTGTAAGTTGTAAGTTCATTGTTAGTTTTTGAGTTTGCTAAAATAGTGGTAAGTTTTTAGTTGAAGATGGTAAGTTATTTTTTTGTCAAAATATCTTGTAATAATGGAATTAATAATGTGATGAATAGAAAGTTTTAATTCAAATTCAATACAGCAATATCCTTTATTTTGCAGCAAATAAAAACAAATGGGACAATTAGAAAATATAGCATCGCAAGTTCGCAGAGATATTGTAAGAATGGTTCACGCTGTTCAAAGTGGTCATCCTGGTGGTTCATTAGGTTGTGCAGATTATTTAACTGCATTATATTTCAGTGAAATGAAACACAATACAAACTTCTCAATGAATGGAAAAGATGAAGATGTTTTCTTTTTATCTAATGGTCACGTTTCACCCTTGATGTATTCCATACTGGCACGTGCAGGTTATTTTGAAGTAAAAGAATTAGCTACTTTTAGAAAATTAAATTCTCGTTTGCAAGGGCATCCTACAACACACGAAGGATTACCAGGTGTGAGAATGTCTAGTGGTTCATTGGGACAAGGAATGAGCGTTGCAATTGGTTTTACATGGAGATGGCGAACTGCAAGAAGGACAAAACTGGGAAGCTATGATGTTTGCTGCACATAAAAAAGTAGATAACCTTATAGCTGCTATTGATTATAATGGACAACAAATTGATGGTTCTACAGATAAGGTAATGAGCCTTGGTAACTTGCAAGCCAAATTTGAAGCATTTGGATGGCAGGTTGTTAATGTAGCTTTAGGTAATGATATTTCATCTATTATTGCAGGTATTAAAGAAGCTCAAACATTTGTAGGCCAAGGAAAACCTATTTGTATATTACTTAAAACCACAATGGGTAAAGGTGTAGATTTTATGGAGAAAGGACACGAATGGCATGGCATTGCTCCAAACGATGAACAACTAGCCAATGCCTTATCTCAATTGCCAGAAACACTTGGCGACTATTAATTTCAAGGTTTATATTTCAATTTTTAAGCATTGCCCACTATACTAGCAATAGAATCTTCTTGCGACGAAACTTCTGCATCTATATGTGTAGATGCTAAAGTGCTGAATAATATTATTGCTACACAAGAAATTCATCATACTTATGGTGGTGTTGTGCCTGAGTTGGCAAGTAGGGCACATATAGAAAATATTGTTCCAACAGTTAACAATGCATTAGAAGATTTTGCTGATAAAGTTTGTGACAATCCATTTGAAAATAATAGTGCGAAAATTAACTATGCATTAAGTAAATTAGATGCAATAGCATTTACACAATCGCCAGGATTAGTAGGTAGTTTATTAGTGGGTTGTCAGTTTGCCAAATCACTTGCTTTAGCATTAAATAAACCCTTGATTGCTGTGCATCATATGCAAGCACACGTGCTTGCCAACTTGATAGCAGAACAGCAGCCTCAATTTCCTTTTTTATGTTTAACTGTAAGTGGTGGTCACACTCAAATAGTAATTGCACATACCGCAACTCGTTTAGAAATTATTGGTCAAACTATTGATGATGCAGCAGGAGAAGCATTTGATAAAACAGCTAAACTACTAGGATTGCCTTATCCTGGCGGGCCATTAATTGATAAATATGCACAAGATGGAAATCCTACTGCATTCAAATTTGCAGAGCCCCAAATTGCTGATTTAGATTTTAGTTTCAGTGGATTAAAAACATCTGTTCTTTATTTTTTGCAAAAACAAACCGCTGCTTTTATTACAGAAAATATGAATGATTTATGTGCATCTATTCAACACACAATCTGTAATATCCTCATCAAAAAAATGCACAAAGGCATTGTGCAAACTGGTATTAAACAAATATGCCTTGCAGGTGGTGTGAGTGCCAATAAAGGTTTAAGAAAAAGATTTGAAGAATTGGGAGTTAAAATGCAATGCCAAACTTTTATACCAAGTTTTGAATATTGTACGGACAATGCTGCAATGATTGCTATTACTGCACACTACAAATATCTTGAACAAGATTTTGCAACTTTAGATACGAACCCAAGTGCAAGAAGTGATTGGTGATATTTTAAAAAGTATTCATCAATTCCTCTATCTCTTTATCAACATTTTATTGTTTTACACTAAACCATTTTGTCTAAAACAATTTTTTAAAAAAAATAGTAAATTGAAAGAGATACAAAACAACAACCTTTAGGTATGGGTACCAATACTATTGATGTATCAAACTTAGCAAAAGGAATGTACTTAGTAAGTGTAATTACAGAAACTGGTAAACAAACACAGAAGGTGGTGGTGGAATAAACTACCCCTAACCCCTTCAAGGAAGGGGGATAATAAAAAACCCTCGAAGCAATGCTTCGAGGGTTTTTATTTTTTAATTCCCAATTCCCAATACCCAATTCCTACAACCTTACCCCATTACTACCCTATACACACTTTCTACACTACAATTGTTTTTAATGTTAAATTTAATAAAAACATTACTGCTATTATATCCCATATCGGCTGCTGAGGTTTCTGTAAAATTATTGAGGTAAACAGATTTGTAAAAGTTTTTACCCCTCCATACCCAAATGTTTACCCTAAAACATCTTCTGCTTCAAGTTCAACATCTCCCGTTTAGGTTAAAACATCTCCCGTTTGGGTATCAGGGGTCAATGGCATCAACATTTTGCCCTATCCGAACACCTTTTAACCTAAAAACATCACCTTTTAGCCGAAGGGTTTGGGGTACCAAGGGCAAAAAAATAGGCTAACAACCTAAAAACAAGGTGTATTAGCCTAAAAACATCATCATTTAACCTAAACAACTATGGTTTTGTTTTTTCGATATTTATTGCGTCATTGCGAGATTGAGGTTCTTGCCTCAACGAAGCAATCTAGGTTATGATTGAGATTGCTTCGGCAAGAACCTCGCAATGACGGCTCTTTTAAATGTTAATTAAATTTTGTAAGAAGTCCACTTTGAATAGCTGTTTATTATTTAACCGGCATATTCTTAATAGCCCATTGCAGCAGTATGTTTTTTTCTTTGGGTAAGCCTAGTTTGTCAATAATATTTCTTCTGTGACCCTCAACTGTTTTTTCGGATATAAAAAGTAATGCTGCAATTTGCTTTGTACTATGCTGCTTGCCTATCATTTCTAGTATCTTATTTTCTGTAAAAGTGAGTTTCGATAAATCATTGTCGCCAGTTTCTTTTTTGTCCATCACCAGTTCTTTGGTAATATGAGGACTAATGTATTGAACATTATTGACAACCGATTGTAAGCAAATGTCTAGTTCTTCTTCAGAGTGGTTTTTAAGCAAATATCCAAATACACCTAGTTCATTTGCTCTTTTGTAAATACTAATTTCGCGGTGCATGGTTAGCAGTATTATTTTGGTGCGAATTTTACTGGTATATACTTTCTCTAATATTTCTAAACCATCCATACCGGGCATATTAATATCTAACAAGGCGATGGTAAAGTTTTTTGAGCAAATTTCATTGTAAGCAGTAATACCATTAGAGCAAACACTACCAACACGATACCCTAGTGATTCTACAAAACTTTTAGTACCCAGTAAGGTAAGGGTGTGGTCGTCGGCAATCAGAATATTCATTTATTGAATTTTAGGAAAATATTGTGCAAGCCAAAAGAGTCTGAGGAATTCAATTTCTTGTTCACATCGAATCCTTTGCCATTGTCTTCAATAGTAGTGATTACCATTTTGCTGTCCTCTATTATTGATATTCTGCCCGCTACTGCATTGGAGTGTTTTATGATGTTGCTACAAGCTTCTTGTATCATTCGATATAGTTGCATTTCGGTGGTTTTATGTAGTTGACCACTATAATGTAAATCTGTATTAATATAAAAAATATTTAAAGTTTGTATTCTTTCAACCAATTGTTCTATTGAAGCTTTTAAACCCAAACGTTCAAACATTACTGGGTGAAGATTGCGACTAATATTTCTTAGGTTCTCAATAATGTCATCTATATTATTTTGTTGGGAAGTGATAGTTTGGGAATGATTGTTTTTTAATGTCAGCAACTCGTGGCTCACACCATCGTGCAGGTCAGATGCAATGCGTTGCCTCTCTTCTTCTATTTTCTCATACAGCTGTCTAGAAAAAATCATCCGTTGCTTGCGTTTAATTTTAACATATTTCTTTTCGCGATAAAAAACCATTCCAATAATGATACAGGCAAGTAACAAAGCAAAAATAATTAACCAATTAAAATCAAGTTTGTTTTTTAGAATAATATTGTTTTGATTGTTGATGGTTTCTTCTTTTGTTTTTTCTTTAAGCAGGTGCTCAACATCGTTAAGTTTTTGCAGGTTTTCATTGGTTTTAAAAATCAGGTTCATACTATCCCAAGCGAGAGCAAAATAAATTGCTCTTTCGTAATTGTTGTTTTTGCGATAGAAATAATACATATTTTGTGTACACAGCATTTTATATTTTAAAATCCCACAGCTATCTGCACAAGCCATCCCTTTTTTATAGCATTCCTCCATTTTATCAAATTGCTTGTTGGCTTCATACAATTGTATTTCACTGGCATATACAATGGGCAATTCGCAGGGGCTGTATTGCTGCATAAATATTTCGGCATCCTTATACATACTTGCAGCTTTTGTGTATTGCTTACTGCGTAGCAACATAAAAGCCTCTTGTATCATCACTTTCCCTTTATCATCATCTTCCAAATAGCGGTAGTTGCTGGCTATTAAGGGTTGCATTAAACTATCTGCTCTCACATAATCACTGACATCAAAATAGGCAAATGATTTTTGGCAGTTGTAATAGGCAGTAAAAAAATCTTTGTGTGCAGTTTGCAAGCCATAGCCAATGGCTATATCCAAATATTGATGCACTTGCTTATAATCCTGCAATCTTTTATAGGTAAAAGACATATATAGGTAGGCATAAAACCTATCGGTATTGGTAATGTTTTTTTGTTGTAAAAAGTTGTTGATGGTGAGGCGGGTAGAATCGTATTGCAGTGCATTGTTGTAGTGATACACCAAAGAGTCTAA
>JAPLER010000267.1:6034-6944 GCA_026391115.1 Bacteroidota bacterium
CAAACACAGCGATTTATTACAGCTGCTATAACCGTTTTCATGGTTCAAAAATGCAGTATTTTATTTATTAAGCACAATGCTGTGTAGCATACCCACCAAAAACAAGGGTTAACCCTTATAGGCTATGTTAATGTAGAGTAACACATTTGCAAACTTAAATAGTTCACTTTTTAATTAAACATACACAAAATGAAAAAAGGTTTAAACACCATGATGGCAGCTCTAATGCTGCTTCTGCTTAGCTTCAACGCTATGGCACAAACACCACCTACCATAACTGGTACGGTTAGTACAACTTCTGCTATTTGTTCGGGAACAGGTAGCATAACGATTAACACTGCAACAGGAGCAGCTGCTTACAATTTAGTAAATTCCGATTTATCTTCTTTGCCTGTGGGTGCTTCAGTGGGTGGGGTAAATTGGACGCCCACATTTACTAGTGGTAATCCGCACTATGTGCAGCTGACACCAGCAATCAGTAACAAACAGGGGTTTATTACTTTTGCTCAAACTTCATTAAAACCCGTTAATTTTATTGCCACTTTTGGTTTGTATGTAGGCAATGGAAATGGTGCAGATGGCACTAGCTTTAACTATGGCAAAGTAAACACTAGTAGTGGAAACTATGGAGAATGGGGAATGATAGATAGTGGCTTGGCTATTGGTTTTAATGATTATGTTAATAAGATAATAATTTATTATAACAATGCTCAACTGACATCTTTTAATGTAAATGGCACTTTGAATAATAGTGGTTGGAAACCAGTTAGCATAGAAGTTACCGGCAGCGGACAACTGACGCTTTCCTATGCCGGCAGCGTTTATTGCACCAACTATCAGTTACCGGCTGCTTATGTTACCGATAATAAAACCAATTGGCAATACGGCTTTGCTGCAAGATGTGGTGCCG
>JAPLER010000267.1:6956-9386 GCA_026391115.1 Bacteroidota bacterium
AACGATGTAGTCATCAAAGATCGTACACCTTGGGAATATAGCGTAGATGGTACCAATTTTACTACCAATAATAATATTACTAATTTAAACCCTGGTACTTATGGCTCTTATGCCAGAATTGGTAATGCTGCTTATAATGCTAAGGGTTATAATACAACAGTAAGTTTAGGTACACAAACGATCACTGCTTTATCTGTTGCTGCCACTTTAACCCCTACTAATCCTACTACTTGCACAAGTACTGGTACTATTGCTATTAGCAATGTAACGCATAATTTTGTTCCATACGATTTAGTAAATATTAGTTTGACTAATCAACAACTAGGTGCTTCATCTATTGGTAATTTGGGTACTTGTTGTAACCCTATATGGGGTGGATTTGGCGATTTAGTGCTTACACCAAATACTAGCAACAGAGCTGGTTATATTGCTTTTAATTCAACTGTAGCAAAACCTAATGCTTTTATTGCCAACTACGATGTGTTTGTAGGAGGAGGAAATGGAGGAGATGGTTTAAGTTTTAATTACGGAAATTTAAATACAGCTGGTACTGCGGGAACTGCTGCAGAGTCAGGAATGGTAAACAGTGGTTTGGCTATTGGCTTTAGCGATTATAGCAATAAGATTACTATTTATTATAACAAAACTGCTCTACAATCTTATAATGTAAACTTAAATGTAAATAGTTATAAATCAGTTGCAATCACTGTAACATACGATGGACAACTTACGCTTGTGTATGGTGGTACTACTATTTGTAGTAACTACCAATTGCCAGCAGCTTACGCTACTGACAACAAAAGCAGTTGGCAATATGCTCTTGCTGCAAGATGTGGAGCATCTAACAACTACCATTCTGTAAAAAATGTAGTAATTAAAGACAACGATATTCAATATAGTGCAAATGGAGGTCAAACTTGGACCTCAGCTACTACGTTTACTGGCTTAGCTACTGGTAATTATACCATAATTGCACGTCAGAGCAATGGGGCAAATTGCTCAAATGTAACTACAGTAGGAACTGCAACCATTACTTATACACCAGATATTACAGCAACCCTAGCTTCTACTAGCCCAACTACTTGCACAACTACAGGTGGTACGGTTACTATTAGCAATGTATCTCAAGGTCAATCATCACCTTACGATTTAGTAAATATTAGTTTGACTAATCAACAACTAGGTGCTTCATCTATTGGCAATTTGGGTACTTGTTGTAACCCTTTTTGGGGGGGTGCTGGCGATTTAGTGCTTACACCAAATACTAGCAGCAGGGCTGGTTATATTGCTTTTAATTCAACGGTAGCAACACCCAATGCATTTATTGCCAACTATGATGTGTTTGTAGGTGGAGGAAATGGAGGAGATGGTATCAGCTTTAACTATGGCAATCTAAATACTTCTGGTAGTTTAGGTGGAGCAGAATCTGGTATGGTAAACAGTGGCTTGGCTATTGGCTTTAGCGATTATAGCAATAAGATTACTATTTATTATAACAAAACTGCACTACAATCTTATAATGTAAACTTAAACGCAGGTGCTTATAAATCAGTTGCTATCACTGTTACATACGATGGACAACTTACGCTTGTGTATGGTGGTACTACTATTTGTAGCAACTACCAATTGCCAGCAGCTTATGCTACTGACAACAAAAGCAGTTGGCAATATGCTCTTGCTGCAAGATGTGGAGCATCTAACAACTACCATTCTGTAAAAAATGTAGTGATTAAAGACAATAGTATTCAATATACTATTAATGGTACTAATTATACCGAGAACCCAAATTTCACTAATGTGGTTCCATCGACTTACAATGTAAGAGCACGTATTAGTAATGGAGCTTATTGCTCTGCTGTAAGCAGTTTGGGTTCGGTAACAATTACACCGCCACCGGGTATGGTAGCTATTACAGGGCAGCCTGATACTACTACTCGTTCATTAAAACTTAATGCAACTGCTACTACTTTATCAGTAACGGCTACAGGTGCAGATACTTTAAGATATCAGTGGTATATCAACACTACTGCAAACATTAATGGTGGTAATCCTATTCTTGGTGCCACTAGTGCAAGCTATACACCAGCTACTACTGACGGTGGGACGTTTTATTACTATTGTATAGTAAGCAATGCTTGCAGCCAAGTAACTAGTGCTGTATCGGGTGGTATTATTATTAAAACAAACTTTTCAGAAAGCTGTATTCAAGACTTTAGTGCAAGTAAATTGAATACTATTGCTATAAAAACTGATGGCAGTTTATGGGCTTAGGGATATAATAATCAGGGACAATTGGGCGATGGAACAACTATGCAAAGAGCCATTCCAACGAGAATAGGCACAGCAAAAAATTGGAAAAACATTTATAGTGGTGAAGATCATACCATAGCCATCAAAACCGATGGTACATTATGGGCTTGGGGTGATAAT
>JAPLER010000191.1:0-7642 GCA_026391115.1 Bacteroidota bacterium
AAAAGCAGTTATTAAATAACTGCTTATCTTATTTTAATACATTGTTCTAATAGGTTTTCTAACAAATCAAGTTGCAACATATTGGCTCCATCGCTCAAAGCTTTTGATGGATTAGGGTGCGTTTCTATAAACAGTCCTTCTGCACCAACAGCAATAGCAGCTTTGGCTATAGTGCTTATCAATTGTGGGTTTCCTCCAGTTATACCACTTGTTTGATTGGGTTGTTGTAAACTATGTGTAACATCCATCACCACAGGGCAATTATGTTCTTGCATCCAAGGAATATTTCTGTAGTCAACTACTAAATCTTGATAGCCAAATGTTGTTCCTCTTTCGCAAAGCATTACTTTGTCATTGCCTGCATTTTTAATTTTATCAGCAGCAAATTTCATAGCTGGGCCACTTAAAAATTGTCCTTTTTTAACATTGATAATTTTGCCTGTTTCTGCAGCCGCAATCAACAAATCTGTTTGTCTGCACAAGAAAGCAGGAATCTGTAAAACATCTACAAAACCAGCAGCAACAGCACATTCAGCAGCACTATGCACGTCTGTAACAATTGGTAAATTAAACTTCTCTCCTATTTTTTTTAAAATATCCAAACCAATTTCATCGCCTAATCCCGTAAACGATGTGGCACTTGTTCTATTAGCTTTTCTATAGCTAGCTTTGAATATATAAGGGATTTCTAAACGCTTACAAATGCTTGAAACTTTATCTGCAATTTCCATTACAACCTCCTCTCCTTCTACTACACAAGGACCAGCTATTAAAAAAAAGTTATCAGGATTGTAAGATTGATTTTTAAAAAGTTCTTTTAAATATTGAGGGAACATTTTTTTTAGTTAATAGTTAAAAAATTAATAGTTAAAAGTAGACGCTAAGAGTAATACAATTATTAACTTTTAACGCTACACTTTTAACTGAACTAAGCCACTTTCAGCATACTCAATTTGCTCTTATCAAACATACTTTTAGCATATTCAACAGTTACGGTAAAGCTAGTTTCTTTTGCACTTGGCAATTCAAACATAGCATCGTTTAATATTGTTTCAAGAATACTTCTTAAGCCTCTTGCACCCAATTTATATTCCAATGCTTTTTCTACTACAAAATCCAACACAGCGTCTTCAATATGCAATTGAATATCTTCTATATCAAACAACTTGGTAAACTGTTTTACCAAACAATTTTTGGGTTGAGTTAAAATACATTTAAGCGTTGCTTCATCCAATGGATTTAAGTAGGTAATAATTGGCAAACGCCCCAATAACTCTGGTATTAAACCAAATGTTTTAATGTCTTGTGCATTTACAAACTGCAATAGATTTTCTCTTTGATAATTCTGTAACTCTTTGTTTACATTAAAGCCAATAGCATTGGTATTTATTCTACGTGCGATTACCTGATTAATACCATCAAAAGCACCACCACATATAAATAAAATATTACTGGTGTTCACTTGTATCATTTTTTGGTCAGGATGTTTTCTTCCACCCTGTGGTGGCACCAAAACATCTGTTCCTTCAAGCATTTTAAGTAAGCCCTGTTGCACGCCCTCGCCACTTACATCTCTTGTTATGGAAGGATTATCAGCACGTCGTGCAATCTTATCAATTTCGTCAATAAATACAATACCGTGTTGTGCAGCTTCTACATCGTAATTGCAATTTTGTAACAAGCGTGTTAGCATACTTTCCACATCTTCGCCCACATAACCTGCTTCTGTAAACACAGTGGCATCTACAATACAAAAAGGAACATTCAACATTTTAGCAATAGTTTTTGCCAATAATGTTTTGCCAGTTCCTGTTTCGCCAACCATAATGATATTACTTTTTTCAATCTCAATATCATCATCGTTTAACTTAGGTTTTTGTGTAATTCTTTTGTAATGATTATATACCGCAACTGCTAGTATTTTCTTTGCATCATCTTGTCCAATAATATAATCATCCAAGAATTTTTTAATCTCTATCGGTTTTCTTACAGATAATTTTTTATTAGATGCCGCCTTATTTTTTGAAGGCATTGCTTCGCCTAGCATTGTCATTTCTTGTTCTACAATATCTCTTGCACTTTCTATGCAGTTTTCGCAAATGTGGCTTTCTTGCCCAGCAATCAGTATCTTCACTTCTTCTCTAGCTCGCCCACAAAACGAACAGTGTAATGTATTTTTCTTAGCCATAATTATAAATCAATGGGCAAAAATACTGATTAGAAAAGAGATAAAAGAAATTTTATCGTTCTAAATGCATTCTTACTGTACTGTCATTTTAAATTTTTGTACCTGCGTTTTAATAATTTTCTCAATCTCTGTTTCTAAAGTTTGAGTATTGGCTGCGTTCTTAATCGTATTTTTTACTATGTATTCATCGCGTTGTTTATTCAGTTCTACAATTTTTTGCTGAATAGCAGCTCTTTCTTTTTGCTTGTCATCAATTATTTTTTCTATCTCGGCAGTCGTTTTATTTTTCAAAGAATCTGGCAATTGTTTTTTGTCAATTTTTTTTACAAATTCTTTATCATCGCTTTTAGCATCTACTAAATCCCATGTAGAATTTTTATACACTTTTGCATTTGCTTTTGATTTTATTCTCTTAATACCAGCGGCTTTACTGTTACTCACATTCAATTCATCTTGTCTAGCCACATTCGAATAATTATAACTTGCATTTGCTCCATAAGCTACAAAAGTTCCATTTAATTTAAAGTTGTAACTGTAAATAGCACTATCATAAGGAGTTGGTATATCTTCTGTTTTTGCATTTGCATCAATATTGGTAAAAGTACCAGTGCCACATTCACTTTGCAGGTTCCAATGCTCGGCAATGCCTGTTTGTTTATCACCACAATAAATGGTATTTACAATTACACCTTTTTGTTTTGCCAAATTACAAGCAGTTATATAGTGCAATTTGCCTTGCAAAAAATCTTCGTTACCAGCAATAAAAACTACTTTATAATTATCTGCACCTTCATCCCACTTTAACTGTTGCAGCGATGTGTAAATTACCTGACCACAATATTCATCTCCACCATTGGTGTGCAAGCTAAAAAGGTTTTGGCTCAAGCTATCCAAACTAGTTGTAAAATCATTAATACGTTTTACATAACCATCTTTTACGCTGTTGCTGCTTCTGCCATATTCATACAAGGCAATTTCAATTTGTGGCGTAGCACTATTGCTACACTGCACTTTACCTAGTGTGTTTACCATATTCCACAACTGGGCTTTGGCTTGATCAATTAAGCCATCCATACTGCTGCTTACATCCAGTAAAATGGCTACCTGAATTTTTTGTTGGGCAATTTTGGGTGTAGTTATTTTTGTTTTATCTGCTTTAAAACCAGCCAAAACAATTAATAAACTACAGGCAATTAGGGGTTTTGATATCTTTTGCATAAATGTATTTTGGTGTAAGATGCACCATTACACTTTATTACACAAGCTCCAACCACTATTTAACAAAACTTTTAGAAATAGGTTAGAGAAAGACGATGTTGTGTAGTATTTACAAGCCTGATTTATTTTATTTTTTACACAGTTCGTGTTGGTGGCAGCCCAATTGTCTATTTGCTTTTAGTTCGTCCATAGTAAAAGTTTAAGTCTTTGCACAAGTCCACAATTGCTTTTTTACCTGTTTTAGTGAATCCTGAAATTGCATATTCATTTTCTTTCCCTTTGTTAACTTTCAAATGTGTCTCAGCAGGAATTGTTATGTCTGAAATTAAATAGTTACAGTCCAAACAAATATTTATTGCATATTTGAACTTGTTGTCTTTAAAAAATAAAAGTCCCAAATGAGGAATAAAACAAGCTGCTGTTCCTTCTCCATAAGTTGAATTACTTGATAAAGCAGAAAGGATTTTGTCTGCCTGTTTCTGCGTCAATGCTTTTTGATTTAAAATTACAGGAACAAATTTCAAGTTTCTGTCCAATACACTTGGATATGGTTCTTCTCTTCCTTCAAAGTCGTAGGCAATTATTTTGTCATAACTTAATGTGTCAAAAGGAGAATTTAAATTTGTGTTTGGAGTAATTGTTTGAGCGGTCAATACATAATTTTTTAATTCTTGTTCTTTTAAAAATATGGAATTATTACTTTTTAAACTGTCTAACTGCTCCGTTGATTTTTCAGCAACTACTTTGTTGTCTTTTGGATTGTCTGAACAAGACAAAATGAAAATAAAAGGTAATAAAAAAATGTAGTTTCTTGTCAATCTATACTTGTCAATATTTTTATTAATTTTCATTGTTTGGAAGTTTCTCTATGGGTTGCCACCAACTAAAAACACTTGTCTTTATTGGTTATTTAGCATTTCCATCAGCCCATAACCCAAGCCCAATGATTGCAATACTGCTGATGTTTTATTCATAAGCCAAATGTAAACAACTACCAATCAATTTCTCAAAAAATATTGCCTGATTTATTTTTTTTTACACAGTTCGTTCTGACTTGCAATAGCTTTATTTTTTGTCAAAAATCATTTATTTACTGCTGCTATCATTCGTTTTGCAACACAAACTTATTATTTGTTTAATTTAATTCCCAATTACAGTGAAAATATATAACAAGTTTTATTAAGTTAATGAACCTCTTGATTAAATCAATGAACCTGTCTAATAGATCAATAACAAGTAACCTCATTTAAGTTTAATTATAAAGTAGGCTGTTGTAATGGATCTGTTTTGGTATTTAAAGCTATAAAATAAAAAAACCTCGAGAGCAAGCTTCGAGTGTTTTTACTTTACTCACAATTATTTATCGCAACACCCTACACCAAAATATGGCTTTCTTTAACCACTCCCATTACAAATACACTTTGTATATGTCCCACATTTTCGGCCTGGCTTAATTTATTGACGTGAAAGTCGTAGTAGGAGTCCATATTTTCGGCAACAATCTTTAGCATAAAATCAAATTCGCCACTTATGCTGTAGCACTCCAATACTTCGCCAAGTGCCAAAATGGTTTGTATAAACTTGGTACCTGCGGTTTTATTATGTTCTTTAAGCGATACATAACAAATAACCATTAAAGATTTGTTCACCTTGCTTTTGTCTATTAGTGCAGCATATTGTTTAATTACACCGTTTTGCTCCATTCTTTTTATACGCTCAAATACAGGTGTTGTGCTTAGGTTTACCTGCTTGCTTATTTCTTGTGTGGTAGAGCGTGCATTTTGCTGTAGCACTCGCAGTATGGCTAGGTCTTTGGCATCAAGTGTCATATCAATAATTTATAAAAGGATTTCAAATGTAAACAGATAATGGTTAATAGTTGCTATAAAAAAACTGCCACAATGCTATTGCATTGTGGCAGTTGTAAAAAACTATTTAACCAATTATTCTTTAATGAATTTTTGATTTTTGGTAGTACCGTTTTTCATTTGTCCAACAATGAAATAAGTACCTTTTGCTAATTGTTGTACATTAATTACTTCGTTAGCTGTTACTACTTTTTTACGCAATACTGGTTTACCAGAAGCATCAACTACCAATATTTCAATACAATCTTTGGTATCTATTCGTAAAGCTTGTTTAACCGGATTTGGATAAACAAACAATTTATCACTAGCAACCACAGGTATTACTATTTCTTTTGTACCAATGTTTGGCAGTGTTGTGATAGTAACTGAAGAGTTAGGGTCACGTGTTCTAAATAAGAACACACCATTTTCTGTTGTACCCAATACAGCATAAGCAGTATCTTTTATACCTAAATTGCTTGTTACAATCAATCTTACATTAAAACGATAGTTTGCTAATGTATCTAACTGAATTCCAAAAGTAGCATCGGCATCTGTAACTTGTGCATACTGTGCGGAGTCGTTTCTTGGAATATAAACAGTATCAATTGTAATTTCGGTATGTGCTATAGAGCCTAATACAATAGTACTTGGATTTGCAGCATTACTTAAAGCAGTAACCACATAACGCTTGTAATCGGCATTACCGATTGGTAATGGTACAGCAACATTCACTGTATCACTATGTACAGATATAACTGCTTTAGGTTTAATAACAATATTAACGCTATGAGCAACCGTGTCTTTAACACCACCATTAATGTTGGTTGCAATTAAAGTAACAGTGTAAGAACCACCTGCAGTGTATTGATGACTAGGAGTAGTTAATATTGATGTGTTACCATCGCCAAAATCCCAAGCATAAGTGTAAGCACCTGCACCATCAGTAGAACTTGTACCATTAGTAAAGTTTGCTGTAGGGTTTGAGTAAATATCACCAGCATAATCTAATGTACTTGTAAATGCAGCTTGTGGTTTAATATTTACAGTAACCGAGTGAGATACTGTATCTTTTAGGCCACCATTGGTATTAGTGCTAATTAAAGTTACCGTATAAGAACCGCCATTTGCATACTGATGATTTGGATTAGCATTTGTAGAGGTTCCCCCATCACCAAATGTCCAAGCATAAGTATAAACAGCAGCACCATCTGTAGAAGTTGTTGCATTGGTAAAATTAACAGTAGGATTAGCATACACATTACCACCAAAATTTACATTGCTAGTAAAGCCAGCTTGTGGTTTTATTTTAGCAACAAAAGTTGCTGTAGTTGTGTCTTTTAATCCACCATTGCTATTAGTAACAATTAAAGTAACAGTATATGTGCCACCACTAGTATAAGTATGATTTGGACTAGTAACTATTGATGTATTACCATCACCAAAATTCCAAGCGTAACTTAATGTTCCAGAAGCATCATTTACAGTTGAACTATTGGTAAATGTATAGTTTGGTTGAGCATACACATTTGGACTATAAACAGCAGCACCAGTAGTAAATATAGCTTTAGGTTTAACATTTACAGTAACTGTGTGAGAAACTGTATCAGTTAATCCGCTTACAGGATTAGTTACAATAAGTGTTACAGTATATGTACCACCAGATGCATATTGATGAGTTGATGGGAATCTTACATTTGATGTTGAACCATCACCAAAATCCCAAGCATAACCCATTGAAGCAACAGGTGCAGCTGTATCTTGAGAAGAACTTGAATTATTATAAGATACAGTTGGTGCAGCATAAACATTAGGTATTAAACTTTTTGATGTACTAAATGCAGCTTGTGGTCTTATAGACACGGTAACAGTATGTGATGTGGTGTCTTTTTTTCCACCATTATTATTAGTTGCAATTAATCTTACTGTATAAGTACCACTTCCTTTAAAAATATGAGTAGGATTAGCTAATGAAGAAGTTCCACCATCTCCAAAATTCCAAGCATAAGCCATAATTGGACAAGCATCATTTACAGTTGTAGTATTGGTAAATGTATATGTAGGACGTACATAAACATTTGGAGTATAATTAGGAGCAGAAATACTAAAGATTGCTTTAGGTTTTATTCTAATTACAAAATTTACAGTAGTATCATCAACACAACCTACATCGCTTGTTACTTGTAATACAATACTATGATTACCACCACAAGTATAAGTAAATGCAGATGGATTTTGTGAAGAAGAACTTGCAACACCACCGCCAAAATTCCAATTCCAACCTACAAGATATCCACCATAATCATAAGAAAAATCAGAAACAGAAACAACCGGACTTGCATAAACATCTGTTGTAGAATCAATAGCATAGTTAAATCTTGCATGAGGA
>JAPLER010000191.1:7703-9255 GCA_026391115.1 Bacteroidota bacterium
ACAACTACCAATTTAACAGGGTAAGTTCCCGCCGTATCAAATACTATTCTAGGATTAATATAATGACTGCTATCACCATCTCTAAAATACAAAGCAGATGTTCCAAAATGCCAGAAATAATCCATTTGTCCGTGAGCAAGAGTAGAACTACTTTGATATGAGAAATCATAACCATAACGCCAACAACGTTTAGTAGTGTCGCTTAATAAAGCAGTTGGTGTATAAGGAACGTTATCCAATATCAAACGATAGCTAGCTACTGGCATTGGTTCTACGGAAAGTGCTTTAATATGTAATGAAGAATCAGAAACAGTACAACCACCTACAGTAAGTGTAGCTACTAATTTAACATCATAATCTCCCCAAACACTATATATATGTGCAGGGGGTGTTTGTGAAGTAGAAGTAGTACCATCACCAAAATACCAAACATAACTCATTGCAGATGCAGGTAATCCTGCATTGTTAGTTGATGAATTGGCAAAAGTGAATGAATTACCAGTTAGACATTGGTCTGTTGAACTTGTAACGCTAAATGCAGCGGTTACACTAGGACAAGCAGTAATTGAAGTTGTTATACTATCAACACAACCAGCATTTGTTGTTACAATTAATTTTACACTATAAACCCCAGCTAGTGCATAAGTGTGTTGAGGGTTAGAAGTTGTAGCAGTACCTCCATCTCCAAAACTCCAAGCATATCCTGTAATATAACCACTTACACCAACAGAAGATGTACTATTGAAAGTAAATGTTAAACCACCATTATGATAACTTGCAAAATTAGCAACAGGCAAAGGACCAACATAAACTGTTTGGTTGCTTGCACTAAATACTTGACCGTTATAAGTAGCAGTTAAAGTAATATGATAATAACCTGCACTTGTATAAGTATGTGTAGGGTTTGTGTTAGAAGATGTAGTGCTATCTCCAAAATTCCAACTATAAGTTGTACCTATAGGTGCTGATGGTGTAGTATTAGTAAAAGTAAAGCTATTGCCTGTTACACATTGTGTTGTTGAACTTGATGTAAAACTTGGTGATAAACTTACACTGCCACCACCTGAACTAACAACCTGCATCACTTGTTACTACTAATTTAACATTGTATGTAGCTGCACTAGCAAATGTATGTTGTGCATAAGATGTAGTTGCTGTGCCACCATCACCAAAATTCCAAGCATAACTTGCAATTGAACCTGTACCAACAGTTGTTGAACTGTTGAAACCATAAGTTAATGAACTAGCAAAAGATGATGTGAAATTGGCAACTGGAATTGCTGCAACATAAATACTTTGTCCTGCTGCTGAATATGTATTGCCACCATAGCTTGCTGTCATTGATACATAATAGTATCCTGCACTAGCATAGCTATGTGTTGGACTTGCCAAAATTGAAGTTGTACCATCGCCAAAATTCCAACTATAAGTTGTACCTATAGGTGCTGATGGTGTAGTATTAGTAAAAGTAAAGCTATTGCCTGTTACACATTGTGTTGTTGAACTTGATGTAAAACTTGGTGATAAACTTACACTGCCACCACCTGAACTA
>JAPLER010000010.1 GCA_026391115.1 Bacteroidota bacterium
ACAACAAGTGAAAATAACGCTGCTAATTTCTTGAAAACTTTTTTGGCAAACAATAGTGCCGATGTAAATTTTACAATTTACAACGATGAAGTAGATAACCGAAACATTAGACACCAAAAATTTAGACAAATTTACAAAGGCATAGAAGTATATAATGGGCAATATTTTGTGCATAGCCGAAACGGATTTATTGAAACTGCAAATGGCAATTATATACCAGTAAGTTTAACAAATATTACACCTAGTTTAACCGAAAGCCAAGCATTAACTTATGCATTGAATAATATTAATGCAACAAGCTATATGTGGCAAAATCCTAGCTTAGAAGCACGACTAAAACAAAATCAAAATAACCCTAATGCTACTTATTATCCTGTAGGTGAACTAATTATTTTACCACAAAACGGAAATAGTTTGGTTACAGATAAATTAGCTTATACTTTTAATATAGCAGTTGCCAATCCTTTTGATGTAATAACAATAATGGTTGATGCTAATAG
Organism: Bacteroidota bacterium; assembly: GCA_026391115.1. Lineage (GTDB taxonomy): Bacteria > Bacteroidota > Bacteroidia > Chitinophagales > Chitinophagaceae > CAIVPM01. Next base: position 501 of record JAPLER010000010.1, read on the forward strand.
TGGGGATATCATAGAAAAAAAATCTGAATTATGTAGTTATAATGTAACTGGGCTTGCAAATACAAAATATTCAGGTACACAAACAATTACAAGTAATAACGATGGTGGTATTTTCAAACTTGAAGTTTTAAACAGTAATGGGAGTAAAAAAATTATAACAAATAAATATGATAACTCAGGTGTAATTGTTGATGTTACTAATAGTACTGCAACGTGGCAAACAAATTGGTTAAATACTAACTCTGAAGATAAAATTGCTTTAGACGCACATTGGGCAGCAGAGCAAACTTTGGGATATTGGAGTGTAAGGCATAACAGAAATGCTGTAAACACAAAGTTTCCAAATATGCCATTACAAAGTTTTGTTCATTTTGGACCAGGTGGCCCTACAGACGCTGCTTTTTTTGATCCTACACAAAATCAAATGTTTTATGGTGATGGTAATACTTTCTTTAATGAGTTAACTTCATTGGATGTATGTGCTCACGAAGTTGGACATGGTATAGACCAAGCAACATCTAAACTAAATCAAGGGGCAAGCATTGAAACATTTGCTATTATGGAATCACTAAGTGATATATGGGCTGCTTGTGCTGAAAATTATGTTAATACTCCTGGCGTTTTGCCCAATCCCTTACCTAATAGTAATAAAAAGAAAATTTGGACATCTGGCGAAGAAGTAACTAAAAACGTACCTTACTTGCGTAATTTGAGGTTTCCAAAATTGGGATATGAACTTGCTACTGGTTTACCAATACAATCTCCAGATTGTTATTTGAGCAATACTTGGAATACAATGCTTACTGATTATCCTGATGGTCACTATGCTAATGGTGTTATGAATAAGTGGTTTTATATTTTATCACAAGGCGAAACTGGAACTAATGAAATACCAAATTCGTATAGTGTCACAGGTGTAACTATTGAAGTTGCAGAGCAGATATTGTATAAAGCACAATTATATTATTTACCAAGTAATGCTCAGTTTATAGATGTAAGAAGGGCAACTATACAAGCTGCTATAGATTTGTTTTATCCCGGTTCTCCAGAAGAGATTGCTGTAACCAACGCTTGGTATGCAGTTAACGTAGGGCCTATATATCAACAAGGCAATAGCTGTATTACTGCACCAACAACAACATTACAAAACCAACTTCTAAGAAAAACATACAATGGGGGTTTTTATTATTTGCCTGCAAACACTAAGGTTACAGGAAAAGTAACATTTAATAATGCAACAATATATGTAAATGCAGGTGCAGAAATTTCTATTGAAAATGGAGGACAACTTATTTTAAACGGAGCTCATATTTTAACTTGCTCTGGTTTATGGAAAGGAATAGCAGTTAAAGCTGGTGGTGAATTAAATACTTTTGGTACTAGCAATAGTACTTTAATTGAAGATGCTGAGATTGCAGTTTACTATAATGATATTGCTAATAACAAAAAAATAACACTTGATAACACCATATTCAATCGTAATAATATCGGTGTTAAAATAGAAAATTATAATTTAGATAATGCTATTACATACCCTTTTAGTGTTAAAAATTGTATTTTTACAAGCAGGCAAATTACTGATGCAAGCGGAAATTGGGATAATATAGCCACAATTAAAGGAGGAGGTGTTTCTGGTAATTATAATTCGACTTTTATTTCAAATGCTACCTATCCAGATAATGTTGCTACTGCATATTTAAAAGATGTTTATACAACAGGCTATACCACTAAAAAGCCAGTAGCTGGTATTATGCTTATAAATACAGGCTCTTTTGATGGGCAAGATTACCATAAAATTGTTATTGGAGATAACAGCACTGCTACAAATGCAAATGTGTTTGATAATGTAGATTATGGTATTAAAGCCGAAAGAGGTTGCCTTGGTGTTACCAATTGTGTTTTTCAAAAACCCAACCCCAACAATGCTACACCAAATACAAATGCTATTGGCATATACGTAGATAATGAAAGCGGAAAATATATTTATAACGGCACCAACCACCCTATGCGTGATGTAGCAGAACGTATTGTTGAAATAACAACCCCAAATACTGGCGACCCTAACAATACTTTTTTTGATATGAATACAGCGGTTAAAATAATAGGAAGCAATGTTATAAATATAAACAACTGCGATATTCGTAGTACACAAAGTATAACAGACTTAGCCAATAAAAAAGGCAGCTTTGGTATATATATTAAAAATAGCTACTGCGAAAGAATTGATGTATTAAATAACCTTATATATAATGTTCGCAATGGTATTTATGTAGCCAATAGCGTTGCTTATCAAGATTTATATCCAAAATTTGGTGACCTTGCTGTAAACTCTAATCATATTTACAAAGACTTAGCAGGTGCTGCCGATGCAACAGGTAATGAATATACAAATAATGCAATAACATTAGAGTGCTTGGTAAGTGGTAATGATTTGGCTGATAAAAATGTTGGTTGCAACAATAATTTTATTGAAAATGTATTTAATGGTATAAGTGTAAGAAACTGGTTAAACAAAACTGTGGAATTAAATACAAATGAAATAACACTAGCACAAGACAATTACATTAATACAACAACCGAAAAATTTGGTATCCTTATGCAGGGCGGTACTGCTTATAATGGAACAACTTTGGGGAATAAAATTGTTAATAATACTATTACTGGATTTGGTATTAATACCACAAGAAAATCTAGTGCAATATGGGTGCAGCAACAATCAAATACAAACATTGAGTGTAATACAGTTAAAGAGTCGTACAATGGCTTCAAATTCATCGGCTCAAATTTAGATATTAAATGGTGGAACAATACAATGAAAGCTACCAATAAATATGGTTTATTATTAGAGCAAGGAGGAATTATAGGGCAGCAGGGAGATTTTACTCCAACCTCAACAGTTAAAGTTTGTACCAGCGATAATGTTTGGGAAGGTGGTCTTACTGCCTGGAACCCAGCTCAGCAACATTATATGACTGTATGCGATGGTAGTGACGCTGGAAATTCTTTACTTGTTATTAATAGTAATCCTCTAAACGACTTTTTGAATCCAGAAAATTCAAGTAAATCAAGTAATGGAGGAAATGAATATAGCAATACAAACGGATTGTATAAAACAATCAGCAATCCATCTTGCCCTCGTTGTAATGGTTTAAGTAATTATAGTCGTATTGCCCCAACTGATATGAGTAATTACGAACAAATTGCTGATGGTATTATTAATTTACCCATTGACAATGCCAATGAAAGACTATACACTATGAAACAACAACTGTACGAACTGTTGCAACAAAATCCTGATATTGCATCACAAAGTACCAGCTTGCAGCAGTTTGTATTGGATAATCATTGGAATAGTCTAGATTTTATTAACTACACTGCATTTTACTTGTCGCAAGGCGATTTAAATACAGTAAATTCGCTATTAGGATTTTGGCCAGGGCAAGAAGATTTAGATGAGAACTATTACACCTATTTTAGCTGGATGGCAAATATGCAGGCAAACCCTGAATATAAACCTGAGTTGGACGATGTGAATCATTTAGCCAATTTATGCCCACTTACCAATGGTAAAGTGGTATATGCAGCACGAAATTTATACAACGCTTTAACCGAGCGTATTAATGACTTTGAAGATAATTGCAATGGTGGTGCAATGGGTAAAGGTGTTAAAAAAGGGATGATACGCCTTAATCAGCCAAAACCTAAAATAAATAATACAGTTTTGCTTGTGTACCCCAACCCTGCAAAAAATGCAGTGAATATTTTATATAAAAATATGGTTAGCATAGCAGTACTAGATTTAACAGGTAGGGTAGTAAGAGAACAAAAATTAGTTAAATGCGATTCTGCTAATATTGACCTATACAATTTAACAAATGGGTTGTATATATTAAAAGTTACAACAATTGATGGAAAAATTAAAACAGAAAAAATTGTTAAACAATAAGCCAATACATATTAGTTTTTTAAAACCTAAGCAATACTTTTTAAAAGTGTTGCTTAGGTTATTTTTGTGCTTAGTTTTTAGCAATAAGGTGCAAAGCCAATACAATATGGTACCTAATTATAGCTTTGAAAGCTATATAATATGCCCAACTAAAATGAATGCCCCCCCCCCCTCCCCGTGGTATTTTGCAGGAACTTATATACCA
>JAPLER010000369.1 GCA_026391115.1 Bacteroidota bacterium
ATATCTGCTAAGTAAGTTCCATTATCGAACTTAGATCCACAATTGAAAAATCGTCTTATACTATCCACTTTTACTTCTTCTATACTAGAATAAAAAAATGCAATTGGTGTTACAAACTGCCCTTTGGCTCTTACTGTTGTATCGTACCATTCACTAATTTTTCTACCATTGTGCCATACTCTTAAAGTAACATCATATCTATTAGGAAAAGTGAATTTATGTTTTACTCTTGTGCCAGTTACACCACTTACATAATCTTTAAAATCCCATTCGTAAATAGCGTTTGCAGGCATTTTAGATGTGTCTGCAATAAAAGTAAATTCCTCGCTGCTTGGGTTGCAGGCATTGGTTTTGCTCCAAAAAAATTTTGCAGTATTTATGTATGCACCTGTATCGTTTACATAAGTTGCTGGGACAAATACTGGCAAGCTTGTACTATCCTTACAACCATTACTATTATTGATAAATAGCTTTACTATGTAGGTTGTATCTTTTGGTATAATAGGGAATTTATGTTGCAAATAATTGGTATCTGTTAAATGAGTGCCATCGCCAAAATCCCAATAAATGGCATTTACATAGCCATCTAAAGGAGCTTGATGCGTACTAAAAAGTGATACAAAATATTTTCTATTACTATCAATACAATCTGCGTGAATACTTAGATTTAAGTTATTCGCTCTTTGACCATAAGGCTTAACGCGAATAGTCATTGCATCTACTATTTGTCCATTAGTTTTTATTTCTAATTCAACATCCCATTCTCCCTTCATAGGAAAAATATATTCCACTTTTTTGCCAGTTAAAACAATAGTATTAGCCATTCTTATTGTCCAGGTGTAAGTTGTATTTACAGTGTCTGTAATATTGGGAGTATTGGCTGTAAAAAAATAAATTTCGTGGCTTGGATAGCAAGGGGAACTGCGAGCAACAGTTACAGCAATACTATTTTTTGTATAGGTTACAGGAGCTTCTTTAAAAACAACAGTACCTGTAATAACAGTATCAACAGAGGGTAAAGTTCCTGTTATGTTATTGGCATCTTTTTTACAAGCAAAAAACAACAATGCCACAATTGTGCAAATGATGTATTGTCGTATAATTCTTTTTTGTAAATACATTATTGATTAACTTTTACAGGAAAAACTCTTGTACCTACACAACCACTACTTGCAGTAACAGTAAGCCTTACATTATATGTTTTATTGGCAGGGTATGGTGTGGTATATTGGTGAAAAGCATAAGGCGTATTGCTGCTATCACTTGTAAAATCTCCAAAGTCCCAGACTAGTTTTGTAATAATATGCCCATCTCCTACTTTGCCCCAACCATCAAATTGTATATAATCTTTAGCAGCATTTAAGTAAGTAAAACTCATATAGGGTATAGGTTTAATATCGCTACCCAAAGCATATACACTGTATAACAAACTACAGGATATGTTTTTGTATAAACAAAATGATGTGTTAATGGATTACCCCAGTATCTTATGCCTTCACCCAAATCCCACTCAAACTTAGCATTTGCAGGTAAGCCAATAGTACTTTGTGTAAAGGTGATCATTTCACTATCAATACAAGCATTGGTTTTGGTGTAAGTAATACCACCAACATTGGTGTAACTAGCAGGTACAAAAACTGTTGAATCATCAAAACTATCTTTACAACCCGCGTGGCTGGTAGCTGTCATTTTAACTTTGTAATATTTATCTACATTAAGTTCAGGAAATAGATGTTCTGTGTATGAAGTAGCTACACTAGATGTTGTACCATCTTTCCAATCCCAAGAATAATTTACAATAGAACCTGTAGTAATATTGGTTTGTGCATTAAAAGCCACCCAATTGGGATTTTTATAATCGTTAAGCTGGCAACCATATACTGCAAATGGAGTAGCGTGCTGCCCATAAGGTTTTACAGATGTGGTTAATACTTGCTGAATAGTTCCATTTACATAAACTGTAAGCTTTACTGTATATACATTCCAATATTCATACATATGTTGCACATAATTTCCTGTTGCAGTGCCACCATCTCCAAACTCCCATTTATACTCTGCATTTGATGGAAAGTTTGTAGAGATGATACTGTCATAAAAAATTTCATTACTAGGATGACAGGGAGAAGTGCGTGTCATTCTATAAGTAAGATTGGCAGATGAAACATAAACGGTATCGCCACTGCTTACAATATTACCTGGAATGATAGTAGCATTGGGGGTATAAATAGTTTCGGTTTTGGTACAAGCAAATAAAACTATACTCAATACAAAAATTATTGAAAAACTTTTTATTGTTTTCATTTTAATAAGATTAAACAGCATTTTACGCAAGATATGAATATAAAAGTCGTTTGAATTAAATTGTTACAGCAGGTTGTGTAAATTGAGTCTAAGTATTTGTTAATATTAACATAATAAAAAAATACACTGTAAGTTTTAATAGCAGCGTTGTTAATTTGCACACATTTTTAATTAATGCGTTGTAGATTCCTCTTCATATTTTTATTGTTATTGGCAAATAATTTGTTTGCACAAAAAACATTGGTACCCGAGAGTGGTAGTGGCTTTCCAACTAATATTGGCAATGGCACAGGTAGCAATAGTGGTGATAAAACAGCGAATAAAACCTTTGAAGCTAGAAATGATGCGGCAGATTCCATCACCATTTTTTACAGAAAATACAATCAAAACAAAATACAGTTTTTAGATTCTTCTATCAATAATTTTAACATTAGGTTTCCTTTGCCCAATTACTATCAAGATTTGGGTAATTTAAGCACTGCTGCAAGAAGTTTAATTTTCAATCCATTGCTTACAGCAGGCTTTGGTGCTGGATTTCATCAGTTTGATGTATATAATTATTCGTTAGAAAATACCAAGCTTTTTAATACCACAAAACCTTACACAGAATTGGCATATTTACTAGGCAGCAATTCTGAGCAATTAATTAATGTACTGCATACACAAAATAAAAAAGACAATCTTAACTTTAGTTTAGAATACAGATTTGTAAATGCTCCAGGTATTTTTAAAAACCAGAACGCCAGTTTAAACAATACCAGATTTGTATTACAATATCAAAGTCCAAGTAAGCGATATCATTTGCTTACCATTTATATTGCCAATAAAAATGCAGCTAGTGAAAATGGAGGTTTGGTAGATGTGAACAAATTAGATTCTTTAACACTTGGTAGTCCATTTGAGTTACAAGCAAAACTTGGACCTAATAATATCATTCGTAGAAGTCCATTTAGCACCACTGTTTACACAGGAAATATTTACAAGCAAACAAGTTTTACTGTTCGCCAGCAATACGACTTGGGTCAAAAAGATTCCATTGTAACTGATAGTTCTGTGGTAAAATTATTTTATCCTAGACTACGTTTACAACATTTGATTTCTATTAAAAGTAACAGTTTTGGCTTCAACGATTTTTATGCAGATTCTACAAATTATCAAAAATATTTTGGTGTAAATATTAAAGCCAATGCAAGTGGTTATTACGATACGATTACCCATCAAGACAATTGGAATATTTTATCAAACGAGTTGAGTGTTATTTCTTTTCCTGATAAAAAAAATGCAGCACAATATATTAAAGCAAGTGCAACTTTAGAGAATATTTCAGGCAATTTTAATGATAAAGCAACTGACAAATTTTATAATTTATTTGTGGGTGGAGAATATAGAAACAGAACAAAAAATAAGATTTGGGATATTGAAGCTGCTGCCCAAATTTATTTGAGTGGTTATAATAAAGGAGATTATAATGCAGAAATAAATTTACAAAAACTGGTGAGCAAAAAAACTGGCAGTTTAGAAATTGGTTTTCAAAATGTAAACAGAACACCTGAGTATATTTTTAATCCTAATTCATCCTTTTTAATAACCAATAGGAAGGATTATAACAAAGAAAATACAGCTAAATTTTGGGGCAAATACGTAAACAGTAAAATTAATTTAAGCCTTACAGCCGAGTATTTTGTATTGAGTAATTACTTGTATTTTGATAGTTTTTTTACTGCTAAACAAGAAGCTGCTTTGCTTAATGTTTTACATATTGGTGTAGAAAAGAAAATGCATCTTGCCAAAAATATCAATTGGTACACTAGTCTTCATTTACAACAAACAACAGCCAATGCACCTATTAATATGCCTACAGTTTTAATGAATAACAGGTTTGTATTTGAGGGCACCTTTTACAAAAATTTATTTTTAGCAACAGGTGTAGAAGTAAGGTATATCAGTAATTACAAACCCAATGGCTACTCTCCTCTTATTGGCCAATTCTTTTATCAAAACAATTACACCCTTGCCAATAAGCCAGATATTAATTTCTTCTTCAATTTTAGAATAAAGAGTTTTAAAGGGTTTTTGAGGGTTGAGAATTTGAATACTTTATTAGGTAGTGGTCAAAAAAAATACAACTTTAGTCTGGAACAATATCCAATGCAAAGTTTATGGATGCGTTTTGGTGTTTGGTGGAATTTTATCAATTAGCAATGGCCAAACCAAACATCATCAATTTCTTCCATTTATAATCTTGTTCAAAAAAAGCAACAACTAACTTACCTAAATTTGTTGCAATGAGGAATAATACTTCAACATATTGGTTGTGTCAAATTGGTGGATGGAGTACATACTGTATTGTATATACATTTTTTTACTTTACCATCAGAACACAACCTCAGCCACATTTTTACGAAACTGTTTTTATAGACGCTTCATTAGGATTAATTGTTACTCACGCAATGCGATTGATTATTAAAGCTGGAAGCTTTTTTAAATTATCGCTTTCAAAACAAGTGCTGGCATTTGTTGCAACCACTTTAGTATTTGCTTTTTGTTATGCATTTTTAATGGTTTTTGTAGAAGATAAATTGGATATACTAAGTGAACACATTAAAAAATATCCATTCATTAATAAGGTTATTAGGGTTTGGTATGCAGCTTTCTTATTCCTTACCATTTGGAATTTATTGTATTATCTTTTTCATTATGTACGCAAAAGTCAATCTCAACAATTAGATAAAATTCGTTTAGAAAGTCTGGTAAAAGAGCTTGAGTTGAAAACTATTAAATCTCATATTCATCCACATTTTATTTTCAATACACTCAATAGCATTAGAGCATTGGTAGATGAAAATCCAGAGAACGCTAGAACAGCTATTACACAATTGAGCAATATTTTGCGAAGTAGTATGTATGCAGAAAAAGTAGATTCAAGTACAGTCGAAAAAGAATTGAGTATTGTAAAAGATTATCTTGCTTTAGAGTTAATTCGTTTTGAAAAAAGATTAAATATTGAGTATACAATTGATGAAGATACACTTGACCAACCTGTGCCACCAATGATGCTGCAAACACTTGTTGAAAATGCAATTAAACATGGCATTAGTAAACAAATTAATGGTGGCACTATAAAAATCATTTCAGATTTTAAAGATAATTATCACGAGTTGATTGTTCAAAATACTGGGCAATTAAATGGTAGCATTAATGCTGAAGGTTTTGGTATAGCTAGCACTTATGATAGGTTGAATTTATTATTTGGCAACAAAGCACAATTTGAATTAAAGAATATTGAAAGTATGGTTCAGGCAAGAATTATAATGCCCATATAATTTTGATTTAATAACTAATAATTAATAAATAACATGATCAAGTCTATTATTATTGATGATGAGCGTTTAGCAAGAAGTGAACTCAGAAAATTATTAAAGGAACATCCAGAAATTAATGTTATTGAAGAAGCTGCAAATGCAGATGAAGGTATTGAAAAGATCGAAACTTTTAGTCCTGATTTAATTTTTCTAGATATACAAATGCCCGGCAAAACCGGCTTTGATTTATTGGCAGAATTAGATAAAATACCTAAAGTAATTTTTACAACTGCATACAATGAATATGCCTTAAAAGCCTTTGAGGTAAACGCTTTAGACTATTTATTAAAACCCATTGAACCAAAAAGATTAAGTGATGCTATCCATAAAGTACAAGATGAATTGGCAAAAGAAAGAATGGGTTTACATAACAGTAAAGGACCATTAACAGATGCAGATCAGGTATTTGTAAAAGATGGTGAACGTTGCTGGTTTGTAAAGTTAAGTGAAGTAAGATTGTTTGAAAGTGTTGGTAATTATGCCAAAGTATTTTTTAGCACCAACAAGCCTTTGGTATTGAAATCTTTAAATGCACTTGAGGAAAGACTAGATGAAAGGACTTTTTTTAGAGCAAACAGAAAACACATTATTAATGTTAAATGGATTGAAAAAATTGAACCTTATTTTAATGGTGGTTTATTGGTTGAATTAAAAGGAGGAGAAAAAATAGAAGTAAGTCGCAGACAAACTGTAAAGTTTAAAGAAATGATGAGTTTTTAAGAATTTGAAAATTTCGATAAAAAAGAGATACAGCAATGTGTCTCTTTTTTATTTATAAATACTCAAGTAATCCTAAATTTGTTAACTATCAATTATAAATGTTACAACGCCTTACACATTTTAAAACCATTTTAGCACTTATTGCAATTTTAATTGTAAGTGGTACTATTTTCTACTCTCAATACATTGCAAAAAAAATCGCTTTTGAAGAGAGATTAAAAATTGATACTTGGGCAGAAGCAACAAGAACTTTATTAGATACAACAACTACTGAGTTTAACAATCTTGCAGCTAAAATAAGTACTGATAGTATGGAGATTCCTGCAATAATGGTAACAGAAAAAAATGAAGTTCTTGCTTTAAGAAACGTAGATACTTTCGATATTAAAAACAAAAAACAATTTCTTGAAAATAAGATAGCAACTTTTAAAAACATACACCAATCCATTGAATGGAAAAACCCCAATGATACCACACAAATCAATATTGTTTATTATGGCGAAAGTAAATTACTAAATGAAGTAAGGTATTATCCAATCGTACAGTTAATCATTGTTATTTTATTTATCACTATTGTATTATTAGCATTGCATAGCAATTATAGAAGTACACAAAACCAAGTATGGGCTGGGCTTGCAAAAGAAACTGCACATCAACTAGGCACACCTGTAAGTAGTTTAGAAGGTTGGGTTGAAGTATTAAAAGATATTAAAGGCAACGAAAAAATAGTTCCAGAAATGGAAAAAGATGTGCATCGTTTACAGCTCATTAGCGATAGGTTTGGTAAAATAGGTAGCACACCACAACTTGAAGAAAAAGACATTGTACAACAAGTACAATATATGATGGACTATATAAAAAAGCGTGCTGGTCACAATATCAAATTTACTTTAAACACAAACCAATCTAGCATAATTGGCAAAGTTTCTCCTCCATTATTTGATTGGGTTATAGAAAATCTTTTAAAAAATGCACTTGATGCCATGGAAGGGAAAGGAAGCATTACTGTAGCAATAAATAACCTAGAAAATAAAATTATAATAGAAGTAACCGACACAGGAAAAGGTATTAGTAAAGCCAATATTGACAAGGTTTTTAAACCAGGATTTACAACAAAAAAGCGTGGCTGGGGCTTGGGTTTAACCTTAACGAAAAGAATAGTAGAGCAATATCATAAGGGTATTATTTATGTAAAAAATAGTGAATTAAATAAGGGTACAACCTTTAAAATTGAATTGAAAAAATAGTTGCCACAAATTTTGTTAATCATCAGTATTCCTGCATTCGTGGCAAAAAAATAGAGAAAAATGAAACGCATCAAATTATTACTAATAGCTTTAAATGTAATGTTGATAAGCATTTGCACAGCACAAAAAATAGAATTATTATCAACTGGCGTTAAATCTTCATTGCGTGGCTTAAGTGTGGTTAATGATAACATTATTTGGGCAAGTGGCAGTAATGGAACAGTTTTAAAATCTACAAATGCAGGAATAACTTGGCAACAAATAATAATACCCAATTTTGAAAAAAGAGATTTTAGAGATATTGAAGCATTTGATAGCAACACTGCTATTATTATGTCAATTGCAGAACCTGCACACATTTTAAAAACTACAGATGGAGGAAAAAATTGGAATATAGTTTTTGCAGATAGTACAAAAGGAATGTTTTTAGATGCAATGTATTTTAAGGATGCTAAGAATGGAATTGTAGTTGGAGACCCAATAAACAATAAAGCCTTTATTGCCACTACTTCTAATGCAGGTAAAACTTGGATCATAAATAATAATACACCAGAGTTGGCAAATGGCGAAGCTTTTTTTGCTTCAAGTGGCAGTAATATTTTCTTACAAAAAGCTAATATATTTTTTGTATCTGGTGGTAAACAATCTAACTTATATTTTAACAATAAAAAGCTTGAAATACCTATTAATAAAGGATTGGAAAGCACAGGTGCAAATTCAATTTCTGTGTTTAAAAATACAGCTATAATTGTTGGTGGCGATTTTACCAAAGATTCTTCAACCACAGGAAATTGCATTCTTCTGAACCTTAAAACCAAACAATTTACAACACCTACTACATTACCAACAGGCTATCGTTCTTGTGTTATTCAATTAAATAAAAAACAGGCCGTTACTTGTGGCATTAATGGTGTAGATTTGAGTAATGATAGTGGTATGAATTGGAGTAATATCAGTAAAGAAGGTTTTCATGTTGTTGCAAAAGCAGAAAAAGGAAAAGCAGTTTATTTTGCTGGAAGTAAAGGAAGAATTGGAAAATTGATTTACTAGTTCTAATACACGAGAATACATACTTATTATAGATATGGAAAAAACATAAGCATTGCATCTAACAAGAAACATAACAACTAACTGTGCGTTCAAACAATATAAATAATTTAAGCGACGATGATTTACTGTCAAATTATTTTTCTACAAAGGATAATATGTGGCTTGGTTTGTTGCTACAACGATATACACTATTGCTTTTAGGTACTTGTATGAAGTATTTAAAAAGCGAAAACAATGCAAAAGATGCAGTACAGCAGGTATTTCTAAAAGCCATAAACGAAATACCAAAATATAAAATAACTTACTTTAAAAGTTGGATTTATATGGTTGCTAAAAACCATTGTTTAATGCAACTAAGAGATAAAAATAAAACAACAAGCATTACCGAAAATGAAGTAATAGAAAATGAAGAAGTAGATATTGACTCACTTAAAAAGAAAGATGAGGAACTAAACTTTCTTGAGGCATCTGTATCAGAATTAAATATTGAACAAAGAGAGTGCATTGACTTGTTTTACCTGCAAAAAAAATCTTATCAGGAAATTGTAGATACAACATCATATACATTAATGCAAGTAAAAAGTAACATTCAAAATGGCAAACGCAATTTAAAAATTTTGATTGAAAAAAAACGACAATTCCCAAATGGAAAATAATAATATAGATAATAATGAACAACTGCTCAAGTACCTTGATGGTAAACTTGATGATAGCCAATTACACGAATTTGAGAAAGAAATGCTCAATGATGATTTATTGAATGATGCAGTTGAGGGCTTATCTGCACTTAAAAATAAAAAAAGCATTGATGTGTATGTTAATGATTTAAACAAACATCTTAAACAATATACAGCATCAAAAAAGCAAAGAAGACTTAAGCATAAATTAGAACTCAATGACTGGACTTTACTTGCTGCATTTTTAATTATTGGTATTTGTATAGCAGCCTATTTCCTCATCAAAAAATATGGATAGTTGCATTAAAGGTTATTTATAAAACTGCTACATTAATATTCATCTTCTAAGACTTTTGATAAAATAAGTTATTAAAACATTATCTTTTTCAAAAAACTTCCCTAATTTACGCTCCATACCAACATCTATTTGTGATTGATTTATCCATTATAAGAGATTGTGCAAATAACAGTGCAGCTGCTCAGCGAGAATTATACAATCGCTACAGTGGTTTAATGTTTGGTATTTGCGTTAGATATTCATCTTGCAAAGATGAAGCTGAAGATATGCTACAGGAAAGCTTCATTCGTATTTTCAAAGGCATTGAAACCTTTGAATTTAAAGGAAATTTTGAGGGTTGGATGAAAAGAATTGTAGTAAACACTTGCATTAATTTTATCAAGAAAAATAAAAAATTTACCGACCATATAAATCTTGATACCATTACTCACTTAGAGTATAAAGAAGAAAGCGTTGCCAGTAAATTGCTCGGCAAACAGGTAATGGAATGTTTACTAATGATGCCACTTAGTTTTAGAACAGTAATTAACTTATATGCAATTGAAGGCTATAGTCACAAAGAAATTGCAGAAATGTTAGACATTGAAGAAACCAATTGCAGATCGCAATACATAAGAGGTAAACATATTTTAGAGAGAATATTAATGCAAAAAAAATTAATACCAGAAAAGCAAGAAAGACTAGAATGGCTTGCCTTGTTGAATAGATAACAATGAATAATTTTTACGATACAAACCATAAATTTGAACAGCTATTGGCTCAGGAAGCTGATAAGTATCGTATGTATCCATCAGACAAAGTATGGAACAATGTTCGTAACGAAATGCAAGGAAAAAAACGCTGGCCAGCGTTAATGCTTGCATTTGTTTTTATTACTGTTGCACTTACTGTTACTACTGTAATTTTCTATCCACCACATAAAGAATTTATAGCCAATAATAATAATAATAATAGTTCTGCAAAGCAAGAAGTTGTTACAATACAACAACCATCGTTCAACATTGCATCCAATAAAGTAAACAAGCAACAAAATAAATCTTTTTACCAAACTGCAACTTACTTACATAATGTTGCCAATACAATTGAAAATACAAATGAATACACAGCAAATACTACTAACACATTAACCAAAAAAGCCATTGCTGAAAACAATATTGCAACTGTTGCAATATCAGAAACAATTACACAAAAAGCTACATTAACAAACATTGAAACTACCAGTCAAAAGACTATTTATGATAATGTTATAAAAAGCGATGTTGAAAATATTTTAGCTAATAATAATGGCTTAAAAAATAGTTCTCAAGCCGAAAATTACTTAAACAATTTAAAACCAACTACTACAAAAAAATCAAAAGCAAGTAAATGGCAATTGCAAGTTTATGCTACACCTAGTGTAAGTTATAGAGTATTAGAAGATGATAAAACAAGAGCCGAATTTACGAGCAATCCAACAGATTTACAGGCTTTGAACAGCAACGTAAATGATATAGTGCTTCAAAAACCAGCTTTTGGTGGAGAGGTAGGGATAGCTTTATTATACCCTATTACCAAAAACTTTTTTGTAAAAACTGGTGTGCAGTTTAATACACGTCAATATGTAGTAGAGGCTTCTCAACAAAGCGGACAAGCCAATATTTCGTATGTTGAAAATAATCAATTAAACACAATGTCTTTTCAAAGTAATTACAGTACCAAGCAAGGAGCAAACAATGTTACTTTAGACAATAAAGTGTATCAACTATCTGTGCCAATTGGGTTTCAATGGAATGTTATTGATAATGGTAAATGGGGTGTAGCTTTAGGAGCAACAATACAACCAACTGTTACTTTAAACAAAAGCATTTATTTAGTCTCTACAGATTATAAATATTACACAGATGGAACACCATTCTTTAGAAAAATGAATGTGAACACCAGTACCGAATTATTGCTTACTTTAAAATCAGGTAAAAACAAATGGGTATTTGGGCCTCAAATTCGTTATCAGCAAATGCCAACTTACAACGACTTATATCCGGTAAAGGAATACAGAGTGGACTATGGTATTAAAATTGGATTTGTAAAAAATCTATAGTTATAAAAATAGTAAATAAAAACCTCGAAGCAGTGCTTCGAGGTTTTTTGTTGCTACTAGCCACTAGCCAGTTACCACTAACTGTCTACACAATTGTAGAACTACTTACTACTGTACTTAAACCACTTACGCTAGCACTATTAACAATTGCAACTGCCACTTTCACAGGCTTCATAGCAGGTAGGTTTTTAAATACAACACTACGTTTGGTGCTATTAATAATAAGTGCATTTGTACCTGTAGGTACTTCTAGCTGACCATTAACAATAGACACATTAAACGCACCATCCAATACCAAAATAAAACAATACAGTCTAACACCAGCAACAGCATCTACAGTAACTTTAATACTACCACCAGCTTGAGGCACTACAACAGGTGCTGCACTTGCCTCAGGTGCTGCCGACCTGCTTTGCCGTTCATTAGCAGGCTTGGTGCTTATAAAACCTGCACTGTGTATAATGTCATCATTGCCATTGGCAATTTTATCTACATACTCTGCCTGTGTATGTAGCTTGTCATCAAGGTCGGTGCTGGCATTTTCTAATTCATCTCTAGCAACAACACCATTTTCTCTGTTAGCCCAGGCATTTTCTAGCCTAGCTGCTGCGTTGGTCATAGCTGTTAATGCAACTGCTGGAGTGGGAAAAGTAGCATTGCCTGTCATAGCAGTTACTGTTTTTCGTGCAAAGCCTGCTTGTTGCAATAAAGTGGCTTTTGCCCAACTCATTTTTACTTTTATTTTTTTCATAACTTTAAGTGAAGATTTCTTTAATAACAACTACCTGTTGTTACGTCTTCGTGTTATTTGTCTTCAAACAATTTGCCATATTACAACAACAATTGTTAAATATTTCTAAAAAATCTACAGGTTAAATAACCACATAAACATAAAATACACCTAGTTGTTTACATATTGAATTGATACTACCTGATGCTGTATAACATTCAGCTAATACCTTAAGGTATTGAACAGAAACCTTAAGGTATTGAACGAAAACCTTAAGGTATTAAACAGAAACCTTAAGATATTAAACAGAAACCTTGAAGTATTGAGTGAAAACCTTGAGGTATTGAACGAAAACCTTGAGGTA
>JAPLER010000347.1 GCA_026391115.1 Bacteroidota bacterium
TAAATCACACTTTATTAACCAAAAAGTGAAAATACAATGTATATTATCTTTTACATTTGTACAACTAAATTTTAAACCACTTAACTAATTTATTATGACAAAAAAAAATATAATTGCTAAATTTTTTCTGTTTCAATCTTTCACCTTAATTGCTTTTTTGTCTTTCTCTCAGAATAAAAACTCGAATGAAAAATTTGAAATTACAGTAGATAAAGGAGTAAATATTGTTCCATACATGAAAATGCCAGTACAAAGTTTACCACAACCTAGTAGTGCAACTGGAAATCGTGGAATTGTAACTTCATTTTTAATTTCGAAAGGAGTTCAGGGTATTCAAAGTTTAATAGAAAATAGAAAAAAGAAATATACTGCCAATTATTCTTTTGCCATAAAAGACGAGAGTTTTTATGATAATATTTCAACATTGGGACCCTTTGATCCAACTGGTATTAACTTCAAAGGATTTAAAGTTGCAAGAGTTTTAAAAAATAGTGATGGTAGTACTGATACAGCTTTTATAGCAAAATTTGTAATTGATACTAGCCAAGATAAAATAAAAGAGTTAATGAATAACAGTGTGTTTACATTAAAACTTGATAGCTTTATATTAAAATCGGCAAGGGTAAAAATGCCTCATAGTTCAAAGAAATTGAATTTTGATTTTGAAATAAATTTTCTTGCTTCATTTATAGGCGATAATGGACAAATTAATTCAGATGTATGTCTTGGTAAATTTATTTATACAGTTAGAGATGCTCCTGTTGATGCAAATGAAATTGGGTATAAAGAATTCTATGAAAACCTCCCTAAGAATAAACCTAATTGTACAGGGCAAGCTTTTTTAGTTCCTCGTTCGGCTGGATATTTTAAAAATTCAGAAACAGGAACAATTGAAAAATGCTATGGCACAGGGTTGTATTCAATAAAAGCAGCAGTTAAAGAGTCTTCCAAAAATAATTTTGCTGATAAACTTATAGTATATACTTCTAGCGATATTATCACATTAGGTAATGCTGGATTAGTAAAAAAATATGGTAGTGCTCCAGCAGCACCTCCAAAACCTCAATCTAAACCTTAATTTATTTGTACTAAAAAACTCAGTATGAAAGCAAAATACCTATTCGTATTATTACTTTTATTAAAGGTATTATTTACTCAAGCACAACAACAACGAGCATTATTAATTGGCATAAATGACTATGCACCTCCAGCTAATTACACTCCATCATCTTCCGCTGACAGACGTGAATTTAATGATTTGGATGGTTGCACAAATGATGCTTTGTCCATATATTCAATTATAAATTCTAAGTTTAGTTTTGAGCAAAAGAATATTGATACATTGTTTAATAAGTCAGCTTCTCGTGAAGCTATTTTAAATGGGTTTAAGGCTTTGCTAAATAAATCTAATACTGGAGATGTGGCATTTATTTATTATGCAGGACATGGAAGTCAGGTTAAAAATAGTTTATCATTTGAGGTCAATCAATTAGACCAAACGATGGTTCCAAGCGATTCTTGGAAAGAAGGCGTAAAAGACATTCGCGATAAAGAGCTATCTAAAATCTTCAATGCATTTGTAGATAAAGGAATAAAGCTTACAGTAATTTTCGATTGTTGTCATAGTGGTTCAATATCTCGTGGCCCAAACAGCAATCCAGGCAAATTAAGGTATATGCCTATGTCTAACTGGGATGCAAAAGATGCAACTAAATTTGAAATACCTGAAAAAAGAGATGGGAATAATTTTTTAATTTTTAGTGCAGCACAATCCGACGAGTTTGCTGCTGAGCAGATAGATGACAAAGGAATTGCACATGGTGCTTTTACAATAGCATTGATAGATGCCCTAAATCAACAATCGGTTGATGCAAGTGCTTTAAGCATCTTTACTTCGGCTCGTGCTATTTTAAAAAGCAATGGGAAAAAACAAGAGCCAATTATTGGGGGAACTAATGAAAGGCAGCAACAAACTTTATTTGGAATAAAAAAAGGGAAATTAACAGATTTTTCTTTTGTTGCAGTTACTGATGTAAAAGAAAATTATGTGCAACTGCAAGCTGGCTTTGCTTTGGGCTTGTATAAAGAAAATGAGTTGGCAATGTTTAATGAAAAAAAAGACACGCTATTTGTTTTAAAAATTGACACTGTTCTGGGTGTAAATAAGTCAAGAGCATCTGTAATTAAAGGTAATATAAAGGACATAAAACCTGGCTATCAATTTAGAGTAATTAATTGGGTATCGGCTGGGCGACCACTTTTAAAAATCTTTATTCCAAAATCTGATTTAGCAGATAAAGACATTTCAAAATTCGTGTTAGTTGCCAACGAATTAAGGCAATCTAAAAAAACAAAATGGCAAAGCAATATTGGAAAAGGAAGCAAAGATCCTTATGCAACTGTGTTTTGGATGAACAATAAATGTTTTATTAAAGTTGATAAAAAAGAAGCAGTTGAATTAAAAGAAATTACTGCTCAAAATATTTTGCAACATTGCAAAAAAGATTCATCATTATATGTTGAGTTGCCTTTAAAAAAAGAGGTGTATGAAAGCTACTATAAGAGTTTAGCTGCTAATAAAAGCCTTAAAATTGTTGATGATGCAAGTGCATCAAACTATGTTTTATTTGGAAGGTTAAATGAAAATTTTAACCCAGCTTATGGCTTTAGAAAAACAGAAGTTGCAACAAAAGATAGTTTAGAAGCAATGCCAATAGAAACAGATTGTTTTGAGTTTACAGCTGCCAACGAAAACAAAATATTTGAAACAGCAATGAAGCTTTCAAAAATTAGAGGTTGGTTAAATATGGCTGCACCAAACGGAAGTAGTGAAAAAAGTTTTGCTTTTCATTTAGAATTATTTAACGAGGATAAAAAGAAAACTATAAAAGATGGATTATATAAAATTGGTGAGAACATTTCTTACAAATTAGTAGCAGATGATGACTACTATAGCGTAGTTCCTAAACCTAAATATGTTTATGTTTTTGCAATCGATCAATCAGGTGCTATGCAATTATTTTATCCAAGTGATGATGGCAATGTTGACAACAAATATCCCAAAACTGCAAATGGAGAATTAATAAAAGAAATTACAATTATTAAAGGTGTTATTCCTGCACCAAGTGGTACAGATAATTATTTTGTACTTGCTTGTGACGAACCAATTACTAATCCTTCGCAAGTTTTTAATCAAGAAGGCGTTTCTTCTGGAATTAGAGGTAGTAAAGGTGTATCAGATTCCAATCCTTTATTAGATTTATTAGATATTGGTAACGAGGGTAGTCGTGGTGCACCTAAAAAACTTTCTACTACTTGGAGCCTTCAAAAATTTTCCTTTCGTTGTACATACTAATTTCTTATGAAAAAATATTTGTTTAAAAAAGATAGTTTTTTTGCAACCATTTTTGTGTTTGCAATTATTGGAGCATTGTATTACAATCCAATAAATTCGCACCTTTTTAATCCATTTAAAGTTGGACTAGCAGATTTTAGCATTAATGATTTGGCATTTTCAAAAACACATCTTAGCAGTACAAAAGATGAAAGGATTGTAATTGTTAATATTGATACAATTGGTAGAAAATCCATTGCTAATTTATTGCAACATCTTAAACAATATCAACCAAAAGTGGTTGGGCTTGATGTGTTGTTGCCACAAAAAGATGATAGTGCAAATGCAGATTTAAGTGCTGCAATTAAGGCAATGCCACAAATTGTTCTAAGCCAAAAAATAAAACCAATTAGTGATGATGAACACAACGAAAAATTTGAATTGGTGGATAATCAATTTGTAGATAAAGATCATAAAATTGGTTATGTAAATTTTAGAGCAGAAGAGGGTGGTGTTATCAGATATTTTCCTCCATTTTTGAAAAATGAAACCAAAGTTTATGAAAGTTTTGCAGTGAGTGTTGCTCAACTGGCAAATGAAAATGCTTATCAAAAAATTGTAAAAAGAAACAATGTTAATGAATGGATAAATTATAAAAGAGTTGATAGCAATTATTATATTTTTAATTACACAGATATTTTACAAGACGGATTTGATTCCTCGTTTTTAAAAGATAAGATTGTATTGCTTGGCTTTGTTTCTCAAGATTTAAACAATATAGAAGACAAGCATTTCACTCCTTTAAACAAAAAATTATTTGGCAAATCTTTTCCCGATATGAGTGGCGTTATTATACAAGCTAATATTATTTCAATGATATTGGATAAAGATTATATCACTCGAATTCCAAATTGGGTAATGATAATTTTTGCCTTTTTTATCATTTGGATTTATATGGCATTTTTACTAAAATACTATATTCATAAACATATTTGGTTTCACATTGCTGCAAAATCTATGGAGCTATTATTGGGTATTTTATTGGTATATATTGGTGTGGTGGTGTTGCGTTATTTCAACATTTATATCGATTTTACACTAGTAATAGCAGCTACCATTTTAGCTGTTGATATTTTATATTTTTATGAAGGATTTAGAAATTGGTTACAAAAAAAATTCAACATTCATTCCATCTTTAACACACATTAGTATGAAAAATTTAATTTTCTTTTTACTTTGTTGTTTTGATATTAAATCTTATTCACAAGATGAAAAATCTTTTTTGGTAATTAAGGTAAAAGGAACTTGCTATTACAACAGAGATAAATTTAAAATCCCACTTAAAATTGGTACTTATTTGTCAATTAATGATGAAGTAACAATTGGCAAAAGTTCTTCGGCATCGCTGGTTTGTAACAACAATAAATTATTTACAATCAACAATGCTTTACAAACGATTTCGCCAAAAATTTCTTTAAAAAAATATCAAGATTCTTGTGTTACTTTAAAACAAAGCGTTTCAGCCGATTTTATAAAATATGTTTTAAAAAATATTCCACACGAACATACTGTAAACATTGATGATGAACATTTAAAAAATTTAAAAGAAATTGGAGCTGTGGTAAGAGGCTGTGGCGAAAAGGCGTTTGAAAAAGTAAGAGATACAATTTGCTTATACCAAAAAACTTGCAGCATTAAATACCAAAAAAATGATGCAAATGAAAAACTTGAATTTGCTATGTATGAAGAAGAAGACGCAATGATTCCAGTTTATAAAACTGCTGTTGTAAATAATAAAATAATGTTGAATAGTGCAGTGCTAAAACTATTGCAACCCAATCAAAATTATTATTGGACAATATTAAGAAATGGAACAACTGTTTGTGATAAAAAAGTAATTGTAAAACTTGGTGATGAAGCATATAAAAATTTGCTTGCAACAATCAAACAAGCAGATTTTACATCACTTTCAAAACAAAATCAAAACAGTGTGTTGGCTTTTATGCTTGCAAAAAATAATTTAATTGCCGAAGCATATTCAAACATTAAAACAACATCTGATATTTTAATGCAACAATTGAAGCAAGATTTGGAAGAAGGGTATGTGTTTTAACTTATTATCTAAACAAACTTTATGAAACATAAACTACAGCTATTGCTTTTTTGTGTAAGTTTTGTCTAGTTTTAGTTCCTTTGCAAGAAATGGTAAAATACTAAAAGAATTAAATACTTTTTCATTGAAATTTTAAAATGTAGATTTTTTCATTATACATTCAGATACAACATTTGATAGAAAAATATGCAAAAAAGATTATGAAAATATTCGTGATTATTTAAATTAAAGCAAATACAATTCTGCTTTTCATCTTGATAGCACCACTTTTTACCTAGCTAACAAATGTTTAACTATGGCAGGTAATAACTTTGGTAAAATTAATTCTAATTATGCAAAAAAAAATTAGAATTTGTAGCAGATATTTATTATCAAAAAGCAAAATTCAGAGAAGTTTAAAGAGTTGATTAAGAAACATTTTCCCAATCAATAGACAATTTATATCAACTTAAAATAGAATAATGAAACAAATTTTACTTTACGTTTTAATTCTAGGCAATGTATTTTCTTATTCACAAGAACGTGGTGTATCCATTGCTACACAGCAAGCTACACCTACTGTGCAAGGTGATGTATATGCACTTGTTGTTGGTATTTCAAACTATCCATACATAAAACCATTGAACTATGCCGATAATGATGCAGAATTATTTGCAAATTATCTGCGTTCCAATTCTGGTGGAAAAATTAAAGAAGAAAATCTTGTACTGCTTACAAATGATAAAGCAAAATCCGGAAACTTTTGGGCAAATTTTATGAAGCTATCTTCTAAAGTAAAAAGTGGCGATAGGTATTATATTTATTTTGCTGGACATGGAGATGCATCAAAAGAAATGAATGAATATTTTTTATTGTTACAGGATTGCCAACCTGCTGGAGATGCTAATAATTATTTGGCTGGTAGTAGTACAATACAAATTTATAATTTAAAAAATAGAATTGGTATTTTAACCAAAAAAGGTGTAGAAGTAGTATTGATATTAGATGCTTGCCGTAGTAATGAATTGGTAGGTGGGTATTCATCACAAGCATTTAACCAAAATATTGCTGAAAGTAAAGTGGGTGAAATATTGATGTTAGCAACAGGGCAAGGACAAGTATCTATTGAAAGTCAAAACCTAGCAGATGGGCACGGATTGTTTACATATAACTTAATTGATGGGTTGAGTGGAGCAGCAGATAAAGAAGATGGAAACAATGATGGTAAAGTTTCTTTGGCAGAGTTGCAAGATTGGGTAAAACGTAAAGTGAGAAACACTGCTGAGCAAAAGTTTAAAACCAAACAAACTCCCTTTTTCTGTTGCAGCGAAAATGAAAATACCATATTAGCTTTAACAGACAGCAATTTTAATAAACAATGGGAAACTGTTAAAACAATGGGAAATGCTGGAAATAATACTATGGCAATAAATACTCCAAAAATTAAAAGAAACAATGTAAGTAATGATGATACTGCTGTTATTGCTTTGTATAATAAATTTTCAAATGCTATTAAACAAAATCTTTTGTGGGGTGATAGTTCTGCGAACTATTATTACGATATGTTAAATAAAAAATATCCCAATACTTCTATAACAGAATATGCTGGAATTTTATTTAGTGCAGAAGGAATTAATTTAGTACAAACAAAAATTAATTTATACCTAGAAGGTAAAGATGAAGGATGTTTTACACGAGAATTTGATAATAACAGTTTAATAAAAAAATCTATAAGTAAAATGTTTGCTGCTAGTAAATTGAATTGGACAAATGCTTCAAAAATTTACAGCAAATCATTAGAAATTTTAAAACCTTATGATAGTGCTTATGTTAAAAGTTTAATGACTGTTGACTATATTTTGAAAGCTAGAAGCTACTTAGACAAAACTGATACAAGTCTAACAATAGAACAGTCATTAAATTATGCAAAAAAATCTTATGATTTAGATAACAAATCAATAATAGCTATTCAAACAATTTTATGGAATCATTACATAACTAAACAATATGACAGTGCATTGGTTTTTGCTGAGAAAATAATAAAAATTTTGCCAAAAAGTAATTATGGCTTCATATATATTGGAAATATTTACGGTGAACAAAATATGAATGATTCTGCTATTTGTTATTACAAGAAAGCACTTCAAATCGGTTCTGAAAAAAATACTGAGGTTCTATTTAATAATATTGCAAACATCTATCGAAATATAAAGCAAATAGATTCGGCTCTATGTTATTATAAGAAAGCACTTCAAATTAATCCAAAATTTTCCAGGAGTTATAACAATATCGCGATAGTTTATATAAATGAAAAAAAATATGA
>JAPLER010000031.1 GCA_026391115.1 Bacteroidota bacterium
GCCTTTGTAAATTTGTCTAAATTTTTGGTGTCTAATGTTTCGGTTATCTACTTCATCGTTGTAAATTGTAAAATTTACATCGGCACTATTGTTTGCCAAAAAAGTTTTCAAGAAATTAGCAGCGTTATTTTCACTTGTTGTGCTAGGTTTTATTAAATCAAGCCACGACACATTACCATTATTATTATATCGCATAGTTGCACTATCAACCTGCCCCATTGCTTTTATCATTAAAAAGCATAAAATAAGAGATAGAATTTTTGTTTTCATAAAGTTGTTATTTAATAAATGAGAAAATATTTCATAATATATTTTTTGTTTTGCAAGTAAAACATTTGCTTTAACCTGCACAAGGAGTAATGTATAAGTGTGTTAGTTTATTGTATAAGTGTGTTGTTTTTGTACATAAGTGTGTAAACTATTTTACAGTTTTTGCTTATATATTAACATCTAAACACTTAATAACGCTGCTTATACGTTGTGCTTTTGGTAGGATAGTGGGTTGGATTAATGAAACAAACCTAAAAAACATATTTACAATAAAATCATTTTTTGAAAATACCGTCAAAAAAACGTTCAAAAAGACAAAGCATACTGTTCTTTTAGACAGGTTAAAAGAACATATTTACAATGGCTAAAAGAACATATTGTAATGCTATTAATGTTGCTTATGTTTAATTTTTTATAAATGGTGTGTTCATTTATAAACCAAACCTAAATAAAAAATTCAATTGAAAAATCAGCTAGTAGCGTTGTATTTTAAAATTCAGGTGTTTGGGGTAAGAACACCCCCAGTAAAACAAGGTTAAAACCCCTTAATTTTCTATGGGGTAGTTGCCTTTTTTCAACAAAACAATAATTGGCTTAGATGGTAGGTTGTGTATAACCTATCTTATTTCTTGCTTTTGGCTAAAAATTGTTGGTTTTTGTAGGTACTCTCCAATTAAGTGTGTAAGTGCTAAACTTGAACAATAAATGAAAAAAGAGCAGAACAAACAATTAGAGATTTTACCAGCCGATTTCTTCAAACAATTTAAGACTGGTCAAGAGTTTACAGGCTTTATGGATGCTTTGTTTAAGCGAGGTGTTGAAGAGATGTTAGCAGGAGAAGTAAAGCCAAGACCATTAAAACCACTAAAGGCACTTATTCCATTGATGTTCCAAGGGATAGGGAAAGCAGTTTTGAGCCACAACTAATACCTAAACGCAAAAGGATGATAGACCATATAGAAGATGTGGTAATAAGCTTTTACGCAAAAGGAATGAGTACACAGGATATCAGCACACAAATCAATGAACTATATGGTGTAAACATAAGCAGTTCTACTGTATCCAACATTACAGAAAGGGTATTAATAGATGTTGCAGAATGGCAAAATAGGGCTTTGGACAGCACTTATTTAGTAGTTTGGCTAGATGGCATTGTTTTTAAAGTAAGGCAGGATAACAAGATTATCAATAAATGTGTTTACATCATTGCTGGATTAAATACCATAGGCAAAAAAGAGGTATTAGGCTTATGGATAAATGAGCAAGAGAGTGCCTCGTTTTGGGTGAAAGCATTAACCGATTTAAGAGTTAGGGGCTTACAAGATATTATCATTGCTTGCAGCGACAATTTATCAGGATTAACACAGGCTATAAAAGCCGTTTTCCCTGAAACAGTTACACAACTTTGTATTGTACATCAAATAAGAAATAGCCTTAAAAAAGTACCTTATAAAAACAGAAGTGAAGTAGCTAAAGACCTTAAAAATATTTATGAAGCAACTAATGAAGAAGCTGCTGCACAAGCATTCTTTGGCTTTGAAATAAAGTGGGGTAAAACCTATCCTTATATCTGTACTTCGTGGAAAAATAACTGGGATAATCTTATTCCATTCCTGCAATATCCAATGGAAATCAGAAAGCTAATTTACACTACTAATATGATTGAAAACTTAAACAGAAACGTAAGAAAGTTTACTAAAAACAAAACAATGTTTCCTACTGACGATGCTGTAATGAAAGCCGTTTACTTAGCTATACAAAACATTAGCAAAATATGGATGCAAACCATTCCTAACTGGATAAGTATTGCAAACCAATTTTTAATCCTGTATCCAACAAGATGTAAAATTATTTCTTAACTACTTACACACTTTTTTAGACAGTACC
>JAPLER010000282.1 GCA_026391115.1 Bacteroidota bacterium
AAAAAAGAAAGAATTAAAATGCCTACAACATAAACAATAATTAAACTCCAATGAATAGAAATTGTTTTATAAATCAAGAAAATAATACCAATGATTATTGGAAATAGAATGTTGATGAAGTAACCAATAAACTGAGAACAGTCTTGTCTAACTTTTTGAAGAATTGATAATGTCTCGCCACTTCTTTGGTCTGCAAAATCTTGATAAGGCAAACGCATACTATGTTTTAAGCCATCTGTAAAAATAGATGCACCAAATTTTTGAACCACCACATTTACTACATAATCCTGAAAAGATTTTGCAACTCGAGACACCATTGCAACTGCAATTGATAGTCCTAGTAAATACATTATTTGCATTAGAAACTGATGTTCAGTAACAATTTTTGAAATAATTTTTTTAGTGTCTTTATCAAATACTCCAGCAGTATTGATATAATCAATCATCTTACCAAAAATGGTAGGGTCAAGTAAAGAAAAAGTTTGATTAATGGCAGCCAAAAGCATTGCTAGTGCTATTTGCCATTTATATGGTTTTAAGTATTGTATAAGAAGTTTCATTTTTTTTTATTGTTCAACATAACTCCCGATTGTAGTTTTGTTATATTGACTTGTTTGTTCAAAAATTTTTGGAATTGTGATATAGCCAGTAATCAATTCATTTGTTATTGCATAAGGAAGTATGTGGTCTGCTGGAAATGAAATTGGTGTTTGTAATTTAATCAAGAGTGCTGCTGTTTTATTGTTAATTGCATAAGCACTCGCAAAATCGTGGTAACCAGCTTTTTTCAAATGTTTCGAATGTGACTTTGCAAATAAATTGCTTATTGTTTTATGCGACCACTTTAATAATCCAATTTGTTTTTGAATATGGTAAAAAAATTGTTTTAGTATATGAATTAACTTTCTTTCGTCATTTTTTAAATAATCAAAATACAGAACATCCCAGTTTGAGTTAGTTTCATTAATAATTTCAAGAAAAACTTCAATGCCTTTTTTATTCATCACAACATCATCTTCAAGAATAAGAACTCTATCAAACCCATTCTCTAATATATCTTCATAAATCATTTTATGACCAATGCTGCAAGCTATTTCGCCCAATTTCATTGCCTTATTGTATCTATTATTTTGTATTGCTTTAAATGAACTAATTTTTTTTATATGTTTCCAATTAGTTTTTTTTATAAAATTAAATGCTAATACAAAACAAACACTTTTATTTTTGTTTTATGGAAAGTTTTCTTTTTATATCGTTAATGAATAGTGATCCCTGGGGTGGAAGCGAAGAGCAGTGGTTTGCTTTGGCTAAATATTGTTGCAGCATCAACAAAAAAGTTACTTGTTTAATGTATGATTGGCAAGATAAAAAAAATAAGTTAAAGCCTTTAGCAGAATTAGGTGCAAATATTATTTACATTCCTAATAAAGGAAGAAAAAAAGAAAATTTATTCCA
Source organism: Bacteroidota bacterium (assembly GCA_026391115.1). Classification (GTDB taxonomy): domain Bacteria; phylum Bacteroidota; class Bacteroidia; order Chitinophagales; family Chitinophagaceae; genus CAIVPM01. The sequence goes on from JAPLER010000282.1 coordinate 1,456, forward strand.
AAGACTTCGCTTTGAATGGATAACAAGATTGGAGCAAAAACAATTTATTAAACAATTTGATTTTAGAAAATATGATTATGTTTTAGTTAATCAAGGTGGGTTTATGGAAGTAACTAGTAGCCCTTGGAAAAATGTTTACAATAAGTTTAAAAAATATTCCTTAACGTTTCATAACTACGATAAAAATTTTGTGTTCAAACCTTCAAAAGCTAAACTGCTAATTGAATGGATGCAAAATGCACATCTTAATATTGGCGATGCTTTTAGAATTGGAGGTATATTAGAAAATCAACTACAAACTAAGATTGTTAATTGGACAGCAGTTGTAAATCCTATAACAATTGAAAGAAGTAAAACATATACTTCTTATCCTGAATTGATTGATGGAAAATATAAAATTATTATGCTTGCACAATTAGATATTACTAGAAAAGCACAAGATAATTTAATAAGGGCATTAACTAATACTGAATGGAAAAATAGAAATATTGTTGTTGAATTATATGGTGATGGGAGTGATGTTGATTTGTTACAGAATTTAATTATTCAAAATAAATTAGAAAATATAGTTGTACTTAAAGGCAATACGAAAGAAGTTGCTAAAGCATTGGAATCGGCTCATTTAGTTTTACAAATAACACATAGAGATGCAATGCCAATAAGTGTTGTAGAAGCAATGAGTAAAAGTAGAGCAGTAATTGTGAGTGATATTGGCGATATGCCTTTATGGGTTGAGGATGGTGTAAATGGTTGGGTTTCGCCTGATGCTTCTATTGAATCAATTAAAAATGTTTTAGAGAAAGCATGGCAGAGAAAAGATACTTGGGAAAAAATGGGAAAAAATTCTTTTGATATTTTTGAAAAAAAATTCCCAGTATCGGTTGAAGCATATTTTTACAATAAAATTATAGTTTAATTTTATGATGACCACTGACCTTAAGAATATTTCTAGAACATTTAATCCCCCATCACGAAATACTTATTATTTTATTAGAAG
>JAPLER010000331.1 GCA_026391115.1 Bacteroidota bacterium
AATTTTGCAGGAATCTCTAACCAATATTATGAGACATTCAGGGGCAACAATAGTAAATATTGATTTTTTTACTGTTGCAAATCAAATTAGACTTATCATAGCAGATAATGGAAAAGGATTCAATCAAAATTCGCCTAAAGCAACATTGGGAATATTGGGAATGAGAGAAAGAACTGCTATGTTGAATGGCTCATTTGTTATTGTAAGTGAAAAACAAAAAGGAACAAGAATCATTATATCAATACCTATAAAAAAATAAACTATGAAAATATTAATTGGAGATGACCATAGTGTAGTAAGAAAAGGATTAATTCAAATTTTAAAGGATGCATATCCATTTGCAGAAATTATTGAAGCTGCTGATGGTGTAGATATGTTTAAAATAGCCTTGAAACAGAAGTTTAAAATTATTATTTCTGACATTTCTATGCCCAGTAGAAATGGAATAGATTTCATTAGCGAATTAAAAAATGCACAGCCCGAAACTCCAATTTTAATACTTAGTATACATCCTGCAGAACAATATGCAGCAAGAACGATAAAGGCAGGTGCAAGTGGATATTTAAATAAAGAAAGTGCTCCCGAAGAATTAATTAATGCTGTCAACCAATTATTGCTTGGCAAAAAGTATATTACAGATGAAGTAGCTGATTTATTATTAGATTTCAAAAGTAGTAATACTGCATCTCACGAAATGCTTTCAAATAGAGAATTTGAAGTATTTAAGCTATTAGCAGCTGGTAAATCATTGCCAGAAATTTCAACAAAATTGGCATTAAGTACTAATACAATAAGCACTTATAAAATAAGGCTCTTAACAAAAATGAACTTAAAAAGTATTGCTGATGTAACTAAATATGCTTTAGAAAATCACTTAATGTAGTGTCTTAAAATCAAATTCATCCAATGGATTTATCCATTGAATTAATAAATCTTTTTTAAACCAAGTCATTTGCCTTTTTGCATATTGTCGTGTGTGTATTTTAATTTTTTCTATAGCTTGATTAAAAGTATATTTATTTTCAAAGCAATCAAACAATTCGCTGTAACCTACTGTTTGTAATGCATTCAAGTGTTTATAATTAATTAAACCTTTTACTTCTTCAACTAAACCCTCACTAAGCATCATATCTACTCTCCTATCAATTCTTTCAATCAATTCTTGCCTTGGAAGTTCTAATCCTATTTTTATAATATTAAAATTACGTTCTACTTTATTACTTTTTTTATAGTGTGTAATAGAATTGCCAGTAGCTTCAACAATTTCCAATGCTCTCATTAATCTTTGTGGGTTTTGTTGCTCTGCTTGTTGCCAAAAAATGGGATCTTTAACAGCAATTTGTTGTTGCAGCCATTCTAATCCATTTGTTTCATATTGTTTAATAATATTTGCTCTAATAGCAATATCAATATTGGGCATTTCATCTATGCCATTGCAAAATGCGTTTGCATATAATCCAGTGCCACCAACCATTACAACAATATCATTCGCTACAAAAATTTCATTTACTATTTGCAAAGAATATTGTTCAAAAACCCCAACATTCACATTTTGGTGGATTGAATGAGATGAAATAAAATAATGTTCAACTGCTTTTAACTCTTCAAAAGATGGTTTGGCTACACCAATATTCAGCTCCTTATAACATTGTCTAGAATCGCAAGAAATAATTTTTGTATTAAAATATTGAGCAACATTTATAGCAAAACTTGTTTTGCCAACTGCTGTTGCACCTACAATTAATATGACAGTTTTATTGTTTTTGATTTCGAGAGTTTAAAACAAAATAATAGAAAACATAAATAAGAATTCAATTTTTAAAAATCAAAACTTGATTACAATTTATTTAACTTACTTCGCTGTAAATATTTTAATATGAGAAATAGTCTGCTAATACTTGTAACAATATGTATGTTTATAACAAGTTGTCATTATAAATCGGGTAATATTAATGTCAGCAATTTTGAAAAAAGAAGTGTTGAAACGTTTACTGGCATTGATGTCAGCAATGCTATTGAAGTAGAATTAACGTCAGCAAATGAAGATGCTGTTTCTATTGGCTGCAATAAAAAAGAAGTACTCAATAAAGTTATTACAGAAGTAAAAGATGGTATTTTGAAGATTTATATTGAAAATAGTTTTTGGGAAATTATAAACAACGATGATGTAAGAATTATAGCCAAAGTTTCTGCAAAAAACATTACATCTCTTAAACTTTCTGGTGCAAGTAGTGTAACTACCTCCTCTACATTAAACAATGATAATTTGAGTATTGAAGCAAGTGGTGCCAGCAGCGTAAAGGCAGATATAAAAACTAAAGTATTAAAAATAAATACAACTGGTGCAAGTACAGTTAATTTATCTGGCATTGCTGATGCAGTTGATTTAAAAGCCTCTGGTGCCAGCACTATCAAAAACAAAAGTTTAAAAGCCAATGTATATACAGTTGATGTTAGTGGTGCAAGCAATATTAAACTATTTGCAACACAAGGAATTACTGGTGAATTAAGTGGTGCAAGTAATTTAAAATATAGTGGCAACCCTTCAAATGTTCAAGTAAATTCATCTGGTGCCAGTAATGTAGAAAAAGATTAATCATTAAAATTGATGCAATAAAAAAGCTGCTCAAAAATTGAAGCAGCTTTTTTTATATTCTACATTTTGGTCTTTACCATTTATCTACACTGTCGCTATGATTAGTAGCCACAATTTCATCAATTATTGGGGTAGGATTTTCTACAACAGACTCTTGTTCTACAACAACATCAGCATTTACATAGCTTTCAGTAGGTGCAGCAATTTCTCCATTTTCTGGATATTCATGATTAAAAGCATCAAAGTCAAAATCAGGCATTAAGTCTGTTTTAACGTAATCAATAGTTTCATTTAATGCTTTGGCAAATTTGTTGAAATCTTCTTTGTAAATAAACACTTTATGTCTATCGTATCCATCGTCTTCAAAGCGTTTGCGACTTTCTGTAATGGTTAAAAAATAATCGTTGCCACGAGTAGCTTTTACATCAAAAAAATAGGTTCTTCTTTTACCAGCTTTTATTCTTTTGCTAAAAACACTTTCTTGCTTTCTTTCGTTTTGTTCGTAAGGCACAGTTTGTAAAATTTTGCTATTAATAAATTGTTTAGGCAACAAATATAATATTGTTTGCGAATTGTCAAAATTCAAAAAGACTACTTTTCCACAACTTCTATTTTCTTTACTGCAACTAAATCTGACAATTCTACATTCATAGGCAATAAACCTACTTGCACAATGGCTCGTTTGCCTCTTATCTCTTTTACTTCTCCTACTTGATAATTTTTTTTCAACTTTACAACACTACCAATTGCAATATCTTCCTTCAGTTCTGTATATTTTGAATTTACTTTTTTCACCATTTTACTTACAACAACTTTATCGTCTTTTTTAAATAATAAGTTTTGTAAGTTTTTAATTACTTCATTTTTATTCTCGGTTTTTTTAAAATCAAATACTACTTGCTTTAACTTACGTTCCATTTCTTTTAAGTAAGTAATTCTATCTTCATTTATTTTATTTTGGTGTTTAAGTAACTCAACTTGCTGTGTATGTTTTTCCTTATCCATCAAGGTTTTCATCTCTTTTTTAAGATGCTCATTTTCTTTAACTAGTTTTCTTAATTCAGTTTTCTCTTTATTTAATTGTTGCAAATTTTGTTCTGTATTGTTTAATAATTTATCTAGTTTAAAATGCTCATCGTCAACCAATTGTTTGGCTCTGTTAATTAATTGATGTGGTAAACCAATACGTTGTGCAATTGAAAAAGTATAACTACTTCCTGGTTTACCAACAATCAGTTGATACATTGGCAAAAGGTTCTTTTCATCAAAAGCCATTGCAGCATTTACAATGCCTTTGGTGCTATTTGCCATTATTTTCAAATTCAAATAATGTGTTGTAACAATGCCTAGTGAGTGTTTATTGCAAAGTTCTTCCATAATTACCTGAGCAAAAGCACCTCCTAAATTTGGGTCACTACCACTACCTAATTCATCTATAAAAAATAAAGTTTTGCCATTAGCATTTTCCAAAAAATATTTCATACTCAATAAATGAGAGGAATAAGTACTTAACTCAAATTCTAAACTTTGTTCGTCTCCAATATGTATAAATATTTGTTTAAAAATACCCATTGTTGATGTAGGGTGAACAGGAACTAACAAACCACTTTGCAACATCATTTGGTTTAAACCAATGGTTTTCATTGTAACCGTTTTACCACCTGCATTTGGACCACTTATTACAAGTATTCTATTCTTATCATTTAATGAAAGGCTTACTGGTATTGTTTTTTTATTAGAAATTTTATTGTACAAATACAATAATGGATGATAAGCATCTTTAACATCAATAATTGCTTTATCTATAACATTTGGCAAGTTACCATTCATTTCTATTGCCAATTTGGCTTTTGCTTTTACAAAATCAAATTCACCAATAATCTGCATATAACCCTGTAGCAGGCTTGCATATACATTTAATCTCTTTGTTAAATCTCTTAAAATTCTTTGAACTTCTTTCGTCTCATCGCTTTCTAAACTAAACACATCATTGTTCAATTGAATAGTTTCCTCAGGTTCTATAAATGCAGTTTTTCTACTATCACTTTCGCCATGTAAAATTCCTTTTACTTGTCTTTTATGTTCACTAAAAACCGCTACTACTCTACGCCCACTACTAAAACTTTCATCAATATCTGCACTATATCCTGCTTTACTCAATTTACTTAAAACCTTTTCAAATACGCGTCTTAGTTCATTTCTTTTTTTATATAAACTCAATCTTATTTTTTGTAAATCGTCACTAGCAGTATCTTTTACATTACCACTCTCATCAATAATTGCATCAATTAATTCTATAATTACTTTTTCGTAATAAGAATGTTCAACAAGTTGCGTTAAAAAAGGATAAGCCTGTTTTCTTTCATTATCAAACCATCTGTAAATATTTTGAATATTTTCACAAAGTGATTTTATTTTCAAAAAATCATCTCCAGATAATGTAGCTCCATCTATGCCAAGTAGTTTAATTTGCCTGGAAATATTTATTACAAAATCTAATGGGAAGTATTGAATTTGCTGTTGTATAAGCTTAAACTCGTGTGTTTGATTCAGCTCAGTTTCAATATATTTTTTATGATTGTGTACACGTAATTCCTCTGCTTTTTGTTTTGCATAATCTGTATTGCAAAAACTATGAAGCAATGTTTTAACCTTAGTAAATTCTAATTGTGTAGGTGTAGATTGTGGGTAA
>JAPLER010000007.1 GCA_026391115.1 Bacteroidota bacterium
GGTGGTCTGAGAGTATTACATACAAATTATAATGGTACAAAGCAAGGCGTGTTTACGAACAATCCAGAAATATTAACTAACGACTTTTTTGTAAACTTGCTTGATTTTAGTTCAAGTTGGAAACCTACAAGCCACGAACAACAAGAGTTTGAAGGAAGAGATAAAATAACTGGTAATTTAAAATGGACTGCTACTCGTGTAGATTTAATCTTTGGTTCAAATTCTGAGTTAAGAGCTTTGTCAGAAGTATATGCAAGTGATGATGCAAAAGAAAAATTTGTACACGACTTTGCTGCTGCTTGGATTAAAGTAATGAATTTAGACAGATTTGATTTAGCATAAACTTTTATCATCAAAATTGCGTTATAAAAAAGAGCCTCAAATTAATATTAATTTGAGGTTCTTTTTTATATAATGTAACGGTAAGTTAGTTATTTATCATTTTCTCTTTTTGCCACCATCTATAACCTACAATTAGCATTATGGCAAGTGGTGTAATCATTAAGTAAACGATAGCAGCGTTTAAGCCTTGTGCTGGTCCTTCGCCAAGTTGTGATGCTGTTTTGGTACAAATAGAACACTGAGAAAAAATATTTGTGCAAAATATTTGCAAAGCAACAACAAGCAATATTATTTTCTTATGCATCTTCATTTTTATAAACCACTTATACAAAGCCCTAAAGAAAACGTATTCATTTCTGTTGCAAAAAAGCCAGATTTAGCAACAGGAGTTATTGTGTATGCTGCATTTAAAGACAACATACCATAACCAACACGACCAGTAAATGTTAAACGCGTTGAGTTGAAGAATTTTTTGCTGTATTCTTTTTCAATATAAGTTGGGCCATAAACAGAAGAACCATCAGATTTTACAAGATTTTTTCCTTTGGTGTATGATTTTAATAATGTACCCACTTTAGCACCTAAAGCCATTTTCCAAGATTTTGATGGCTCGTTTGGATTATTGAAATTGTATCTCAATTCAACAGGAATCTCTAAGAAAATTTCTGTAACTTTTAGTTTATCAAAACGGTTGTTATTACCGGCATTATGTATTTGTAAAGTATTGCCAGATTTAATATCTACAATAGAATTTTTAAAATAAATATTACTTGTGCCTAAACCTACACCATAAGCTACACTAAATTTTGGATTGGTTTTAAATGGCTTATCAATCATATAATAAATATTAAAATGGCGACCTCCGTTTGTGCTACCACTATCTGCTGAAGCTGGCTTGTTGGTCCAGCTATCACTTCCAAATTGTATTAAAAAATGGTCAGCAGGGTGGCCAGATGTTTTTAATATAGAACTTCCACCATTGGTATTGGCATAAGAAGAATTGCCATTACTCTTTCTCACTTTTTTTGGAGTAGTGGTAGAATCTGTCTTTACATCTTGAGCTTTTGAAAAATTAACAACAGCCAAAACCATTATTGCAACAAAAAATTTTTTCATCTATTAATAATTAATATTTATTTAAACTAGGCAAAGAAAACCAATAAAAACTAAACAAAAGGTTAAAAATATTTAGAATAGTTAATGTATTGTAAATACTGGTTTTCTGGGAAGAAAAAGTATTGAATTTTACTGTTATAAAACAGGATATGGTTAACCTTTTCTGCTAATAGCTTTTAATGCAGCATCAACAATAAAAGGAGTATCCAAACCATATTTTTTTAATAACTCAACAGGTTTACCACTTTCGCAAAAAGTATCTTTTGTGCCAATATATTCAATAGGTATTGGTAAATATTTTGCAGCAACTTGTGCAATACTATCGCCCAAACCACCAATAACATTGTGTTCCTCAACAGTAACTGCACATTTGGTTTTAGAAATAGAAGCCAATACAGCAGTCTCATCAAGTGGTTTTATAGTGTGTATATTAATCACTTCTACACTTACACCTTGTTCTTCTAATATTTTACCTGCTTCAACAGCTTTCCATACCATATGACCACAAGCAAAGATGCTTACGTTGTTACCATCGCTTAATTTTTGAGCTTTACCTACTACAAAATCACTACCGTCTTCGGCAGTAAAATTTGCCCATTTAGGTCTGCCAAATCTTAAATACACCGGGCCTTGATAATTGGCAATAGCTTTTGTTGCAGCTTTGGTTTGGTTATAATCACAAGGAACAATTACTGTCATTCCTGGCAACATTTTCATCATTCCTATATCTTCTAAAACTTGGTGTGTTGCACCATCTTCGCCCAAGGTTAAACCAGCGTGACTTGCACAAATTTTTACATTTTTATTACTATACGCAACGCTTTGTCTTATTTGATCGTAAACACGACTAGTACTAAAATTGGCAAACGTAGTAGTAAAAGGAATTTTGCCGCCAATAGTTAAACCTGCAGCTATACCAATCATATTGGCTTCGGCAATACCACATTGTATAAATCTTTCAGGAAAGTCTTTTATAAAATTGGCTATTTTCATACTGCCAGCAAGATCTGCAGTTAATACCACAACGTTTGGGTTGTCTTTACCAGCTTCATACATTCCATCCCCAAAGCCTGCACGTGTTTCTTTTTCGTTTTGTATTTGTATATCGCTACACTTCATTAGTTTAAAGTTTAAAGTTTAAAGTTTAAAGTTAGATTTCAATAAACTATAAACTGGTGAACCATTCTATAACTCTTTTTTTGAACTTATTCTTTTTCTATATCTAATAATTCTACTTCAAAAATTAAAGTAGCACCAGGTTTAATTTTATCGCCACTGCCGTTATCGCCATAGGCTAAGTCACTTGGTAAAAATATTTTCCATTTGCTACCTACAGTCATTTGTGTAACAGCCAATGTCCAACCTTTAATCACTTGGTTTAAACCAAAAGAAATAGGCTCTCCTCTATCAACGCTACTCTCAAACACAGTCCCATCTGTTAAAGTGCCATGATAATGTACTTTAACTTTATCTGTAGGTAATGGATGAACAGTACTTTCGCTAGCTCTTAACACCTCGTACTGCCAACCACCAGGCATACTAATAACGCCTTTGCGTTTAGCATTTTCTGCCAAGAATTTTTTTCCTGCTGCTTTTTCGGGCATACTTTTTTGAGCATTTTGTGCTTGCACATAAGTATTTACACATTGCATAGATTGCATTTCGGTAATGCTTAAAGGTTTGTTACCAAACACATCATTCATTCCTTTGGTTACCAACGAAACATCTATTTTATCTAGGTTTTGTGCTTTTAAGTTTTTTGCAATGTTTACACCCAACGCATAACTAGCACTATCTTTTAAATTTTTTAATGGAGTAGTTGTAGCTGCAACAGATTTAGTAGCTGTTACTTTTTTTGTTGTAGTAGATTTTTGAGCCATTGTTGCTGTGCAAGTAAGTATAAGTGCACCAAAAAATAATTTCTTCATTTATAACAAATTTTTTGTGTGGCAAAGTAAAATAAGATAGGCTTATGTAAGGCATTTATTTTACTTAAAATCATAAATATCTTTTGTAATCTTTTTGTTTTATAAAAGAAAATGGCTGATGTGTTTGTTTATATGGCAAATGAATTTGCTCTTATTCTCAATTGTTATAATTAAAATGGTTTTTGTAAACTCATATTGAGATACTTATTTTTGGTTGGAGAATTAGTTGCTTGATATTCATAAAAATGAATTGGAGACATATGAAAGAAACACCTGAATACATAAGGATAGGGTTCTATAAAAATTTCAAAAGTTATGATTCTATTTTAATTTCTGTAGATATAGAAGGACTTTGTGAACTTGAAAATGTTTTTGAAAAACTTAGCAATGGGTTATTGAGTTATGATTTTGCTAATCTCAAGTATTTAGATAATAATTTTTCTATTAATATTAAGGCTTATAACTATGCAGAAAACAAAGGTTTTGCAAAAATAGACAAACATAAATACGAGTGGAGGCTCACAAGTTATCAATGGGGTCAATTCAAAGAAAAATTGTTGATGTTAAAGAATTGTGTTGATGGAGGTCACCAATATTTAGATTTTGAAGTAAATGTAAATCATTACGAGGTAGAAAGGAATCATATAAATATCAATAGTTTGCAAGTTATTTTCTCTTTGTATGAATATCCATTAAGTTTTTGGGAAGAACACTTTAAAATAAATAATATCTAAGGAACATACAACAGATTTTCATAAAAATCAAATATCACTTTCTCTTTTTAAATAAACCATTAGTTGCTGTGCTTCTATATTTGCAGCCATTTACAACATTTAAAAGTTTTAAAGTTACTGTTTGAGAACTTGTAATAGATGCAACTCACTTTTAACTTTTAACTTTTAACTTTTAACTTAAAGAATATGTTTAACATTAGAACAAAAATTAAAGCCCTATTAAGTGGCGACAAAATTGGACAGGAAGTAATTGTTATGGGTTGGGTTCGTACTTTTCGTAACAATCAGTTTATAGCATTAAATGATGGTAGCACCAATAATAATTTACAAGTTGTTGTAGAACTTGGAATGTTGGATGATGATACTTTAAAACGCTTTACCACAGGGGCTTCGCTAAAAGTTACTGGAGAATTAGTAGCGAGTTTGGGCAAAGGACAAACAGTAGAATTAAAAGCAAAATCAATAGAAGTTTTGGGAGATAGTGATGCAGAAAAATATCCTTTACAACCCAAAAAACACAGCCTTGAGTTTTTAAGAGAAAAAGCACACTTACGTTTTAGAACAAACACATTTGCTGCTGTTTTTCGTTTGCGACATAGCTTGGCTTATGCAATTCATAAATTTTACAACGATAAAGGTTTTGTGTATTTACATACGCCTATTATAACTGCAAGTGATGCAGAAGGTGCAGGAGAAATGTTTAGAGTTACCACTTTACCAATGGATGGTACAGCACCACGCAATGAAGATGGAACAATTAATTATACTGAAGATTTTTTTGGCAAAAGCACCAACCTTACAGTTAGTGGTCAGCTAGAAGGAGAGTTGGGTGCAATGGCTTTTAGTGAGGTATATACTTTTGGTCCAACTTTTAGAGCAGAAAACTCAAACACAGCAAGACATTTAGCAGAATTTTGGATGATAGAACCAGAAGTAGCTTTTAATGATTTAGAAGATAATATGAACTTGGCTGAAGAGTTTATTCAATATTTAATTCGTTATGCAATGGAGCATAATATGGAAGATTTAGAATTCCTTGATGCACGCCTTGCCGAAGAAGAAAAACAAAAACCCACCAACGAAAGACAAGAATTTGGTTTGATTGAAAAATTGAAAATGCTTGTAGATAATAAGTTTGAAAGAATTACTTACACCGAAGCCATTACAATTTTATTAGAATCATCTCACTATAAAAAGAAAAAATTCAAATATGATGTTGCTTGGGGTATTGATATGCAAAGTGAACACGAAAGATATTTGGTAGAAAAACATTTTAAAAAACCAGTAATTGTAACTAATTATCCTGCTGCAATAAAAGCATTTTATATGAGACAAGATGATGGCTGCGAAGCAGGAAAAGAAACTGTTGCAGCAATGGATATTTTAGCACCAGGCATTGGCGAAATTGTTGGTGGAAGCCAAAGAGAAGAAAGATTGGAAAAACTTGAAGCAAGAATGAATGCTATGCATATACCAACAGATGAAATGTTTTGGTATATAGATACAAGACGTTTTGGTAGTGTGCCACACGCAGGTTTTGGTTTAGGTTTTGAAAGAATGGTATTGTTTGTAACAGGAATGGCAAATATCAGAGATGTAATTCCTTTTGCAAGAACACCAAAGAATTGTGAGTTTTAATTAAGCTAGTTGCTAGTAGTGAATGGTAAAAAGCGATTGATAGATTTTGTACCATTTAGCTTTAACATCATTTTTCACTTATTTTCGTATCAATGGATATTATTTATACAATTGGGTGGATAGTTTTAACCCTAGTTTTTATTGGATTTTTTGCTGGTTACGAAATTGCTTTTGTAAGCGTAAACCGCTTGAGTATTGAACTTAAGAAAAAACAAGGCAAAAGAAGTGGGATTATTTTGGGCAAGTTTATGGAACAACCTGCCAAGTTTATTGGTGCTTGTTTGGTAGGTCTAAATATATTCTTGGTTATTTATGGTTTATTGTTTAGCGAATTACTACATACATCGCTTTGGAATCCTTTAAAAATAGAAAATCAGTTTGTAAAATTGTTGGTTGATGCTGTGCTGTCAACTTTTGTGGTATTGGTTTTTGGTGAGTTTATACCAAAAGCAATATTTAAAGGAAAGAATGATTCTTTGTTAGCTGCATTTGCATCACTAGCTAATTTCTTTTATAAAATATTGCAACCCTTAGCTGCTTTTTTTGTTGATGTTGCTGAGTGGATTTTAAAATATTTGTTTAACATAAATGTAAAAAATAAAGCTGAAGCCTTTACCCACGTTGACTTAGAGCATTTCATTAATCAAAATCAAGAACAAGCAACTGATAATCCTGAACATAGTAAAGAGTTGTTGAAAAATGCAATGAGTTTGCCTACAATTAAAATAAGAGAATGTTTAGTGCCTCGTAAAGAAATTGAAGGCGTAGATGTAAATACTACAATAGAAGAAATAAAACAACATTTTATTTACACAAAGTTGAGTAAGTTAATTGTGTATGATGATAGTATTGATGAGATAAAAGGCTATGTACATCAGTTAGATTTATTTAAAAAACCAGCAACACTAAAAGAAATTTTATTGCCCATTCCTGTTGTGCCAGAGAGTATGGCTGCAGCCGATTTGATTAATAAATTTAGTAAAGAAAGAAAAAGCATTGCTTGGGTTGTAGATGAGTTTGGCGGCACCGCAGGTATTATTACAATGGAAGATTTATTGGAAGAAATTTTTGGTGAAATAAAAGATGAACACGATGTTGAAGAGTTTGTAGAAAAACAAATTAGCCAAACAGATTTTATTTTTAGTGGTAGATTAGAGTTAGATTATTTAAGAGAAAACTTTGGACTTACATTTCCTGAAGATACAGAAGCAGAAACATTGAGTGGTTACATTATTTCAAAACACGAAACGATACCACAACCCAAAGAAACTATTATAGCAGACAATTATCAATTCGATATTTTAAACGTGAGTGATACCAGAATTGAAATGGTAAAAATGAAAGTATTGAGATAAGTTATACAAATAATACAGATGCAAAACTTGCACTTTCGCAACAAGCATTTTAAAATAAAATTATGAAAATAAAATCTTTAATAGTTGGTTTGTTTTGTTTACTAACCATCACATCTTGCGATACATTAAAACAAATTGGTAGCGACTTATTAAAACCATCTAACTTGGAAATGGCATTGGGCTTAAAAGAAGCATTAAACCAAGGCTTGTTTAAAACTTTTGATGCTTATAGTAATCCAGCAAGCAATCCTGCATTGGCTTTTGCATTTCCAAATGATGCACAAAAAATAATCAACCTTGCTAACCAAGCAGGTTTAGGAAGTATTATAAAACCTATTAACGATAAATTTAATAAAGCCATTGCCAACTCTTTTTCAGCAGCAAAACCCATTTTTTTAAATGCAGTAAAAAGTATGAACATTAGCGATGTTGCCAATATTTTAATTACAGATAATACACACGCTGCAACAGATTATTTTAGAACAACAACTAACACAGCGTTGATGAATGCCTTTAGACCAATTATTGATAGCACAATAAATGTTGAAGGTGCTAACAAAGAGTGGAAAAAAATAGCAAGCATTGTAAACAATATTCCTTTTAGTAGTTTTAAAGTAGAAAATAGTTTAACTGATTTTGTAGCTGCACGTGCTGTAGAAGGTATGTATAATATGGTTGCTGAAGAAGAAAAAAATATTAGAACAAACCTAAACTTTCGTAAATCTGATTTAACAAAAAAAGTGTTTAACTATGCCGATGAAGAGTTGAAAAAAAGGGCTGTTAAATAGTTTATAGCATCATTTCCTTAGCACTTGCAATAGCTGTATTTGTTGGGTTTTCGCCACTTAGCATTTTTGCAATTGCAGTTATACGTTCTTCGTTATTTAAAACTTTAATATTCGTTTTTACTTTTTCGCTTGTAGCATTTTTATATACAAATAAATGCTGGCTTGCTTTTGCAGCAATTTGTGGTTGGTGTGTAATACAAATAATTTGACGATTGTTTGAAAGTTGTTTCATTATAATGCCAACTTGTTTTGCAGCCTCGCCACTAATACCTGTATCTATTTCATCAAAAATTAAAGTAGGTAAATCTATTTTTTGTGCTACTAAATATTTTATGCAAAGCATTAACCTGCTTAACTCTCCCCCACTTGCTACTTTTCTTATAGGTTCAAATTTGTTGCTTTTATTGGCATCAAATAAAAATGAAATTTCATCTTTACCAAACTGGTTTAAAGTACATTCTTTTACATCAACCTTTAATTGAGCATTGGGCATACCCACTTTGAATAGTAACTCATTTACTTGTTTTGCAAAAGGTAATGATTGTTTTTGTCTATTATTTGAAATACTTACTGCCAAAGCATTTGCTTGTTTTAATAAAGCACTTACTTCTTTTTCTTTTTTTAAAATAGCAGTATCAATATTTAATACAGCTTGTAGTTTTTGTTCAAGTTCGGTTTGAATGGCTATAAGTTCGTTTGTGGTTTGCACATTGTGCTTTTTCAATAATTTATAACCAAGCGATATTTTATCATTAATAATGTTAATTCTATTTTCATCGTAAACAATATCATCATTCAAAGTTTCTACTTCGCCAGCAATATCAAGCAATTCAATATTGGCAATTTGTAAACGCTCAATAATTGTTTTAATATTGGTGTGATAACTTGAATAAGATTGCAGCTGATTGATTAATTGTTTTATTGTTTGAACAATGGGCTGCTCACTTTCCTTTAAATCAAAATAAACTTTGCTAAGTGTTGTTTTAATGCCTTCGCTATTGCTCAACATTTTCAACTCTGCATCCAAGTCTTCCAATTCATTTTCTTTTAAACTCAACTCATTCAATTCATCAAATAAAAATTGGTTATAGTCAAGTTCTTTTTGAAAATTTTGCTTTTGTAGTTGTAAAGCTTGCAACTCTTTTTTACAATCAATAAATTGCTTATAAACTTGTTTGTATTCAGCTAACAAAATATTGTTATCTGCAAGAGCATCTATTACTTCTCTCTGAAAATCATCATTGCCCAATTCAAGTGTATCAAACTGTTGGTGCAAATCAACCAATAAACTAGTAAGTTGTTTTAGTTGTTGCAATGTAGCAGGTGTGTCGTTTATAAAAGCCCTGCTTTTACCATTACTTGCAATTTCTCTTCTAATAATTAATTCGTTGTTATTGTCCAATTCATTTTCAAATAAAAAAGAAATAACTGCCTGTTTTTTATCAATACTAAAAACACCCTCAATAAAACATTTTTTAGTAGCATCAATCAAAACATTACTATCTGCACGTTCACCAAGTATTAAACTCAAAGCACCCATAACAATACTTTTACCAGCACCTGTTTCGCCAGTAATAATATTCAACGCCGATGAAAACTGAATATCAATTTCATCTATGATAGCATAGTTTTGTATGTGTAGATGTTGTAACAAATTAATTGGTTTTAATTACTTCTCTGTTTCTTAGCAATTCACTTCTCTTTGGCTCAAGCACATTTTTATAGTCATAAGGACAATGCTTGCAGCCATTGCCACAGCAATAGCCACGCTGCAGTAAATACTCAGCAGTAAAAACAATAAAGCCATCACTGTTGGTATAATACTCTTCTATTTCATCATCCTTATACTTCTTGTTCATTCAAAATTTCTTTAAGTTGTGCATCCAATTCAATAGGCAAATCTGCATCAATTTTAAATTGCAAATAATGTATTTTATTGCTTTGTGCAATATCCAAACTTTCATAATGTGTTTTTATGTAAAGCTCTTGTGGCAAATTTTGTTGCTTATACAAGTCATCATAATCAACCAACAATTCTAATTTATATAAATCAATAACAGTTTTGGTAAAGTTGTACAAATTTGGGCTATCGGTTTTTAAATGCACCAAACCTCCTTTTTGTAAAATGTTTTTGTACAACCTTAAAAACTTAGGATGTGTTAAACGCTTTTTTAGTTTGCTAAACCTAAGTTGTGGATCAGGAAAAGTAATCCAGATTTCTGCCACTTCATCAGGCACAAAATAGTTTTCAATTTTATCAATCTCTGCTCTCAAAAAAGCAACGTTATTCAATCCTTCCTGCAAACAGGTTTTGGCACCACGCCAAATTCTATTGCCTTTAATATCTATGCCTATAAAATTTCTATCATTATATATTCTGCCCAAACCCACGCTATATTCACCTTTACCACAAGCCAATTCAAGTGTTATGGAATTGTTATTTTTAAAATATTCATTCCACTTTCCTTTCTTAGATGTGTCGTGTTGAAACACATTACTAAATGTTTCAATCTCGGCAAATCGTATTAATTTTTTCATTCCCATATTGCTGCAAAAAAAGATGTTTACTTTCAATTAAAATCAATTTAGCAAACCTTATTTCTACTACTTTTGGCAACTTCTTTAATCAAGTGCTGACAATGTGGCTAATAAATGTTTTCAGCATTTTATTTGAATGAAAGTAACTCTTCAAAAAATCTTTGCTTCGTGGCTTTTGTTGTCTCGTTGCGTGAAATAAATATATATGTTAAAATTTTTAAGTAAACTGATTGGTGGTAACAAAAGCGAAAAAGATGTAGCTAAAATTAGACCCATTGTAGAAAAAGTAAATAGCTTCTTTCTGCAATATCAAAATATTGATAACAATGCTTTAAGAAGTAAAACGCAAGAGTTTAAACAACGCATTGCCGAGCATTTAAAAGATATTGATGCACAAATTTTAGAAAAGAAAAATGCAGCCGATGCTTTAGAAGCTAGCGATTTTCATAATAAAGATATCATTTATCAAGAAGTTGATAAATTGAAAAAAGATAGAGATGCTAAAATTGAAGAGGCATTAGAAATGATTTTGCCAGAAGCTTTTGCTGTGGTAAAAGAAACTGCTCGTCGTTTTACAACAAATACAGAAATTGTATCTATTGCAACACAATTGGATAGAGATTTAAGTGTAAAGAAAGACTATATCAGAATTGAAGGAGATAATGCCATTTTCAAAAATACTTGGACTGCTGCTGGTGGACAAGTAACCTGGAATATGGTGCATTATGATGTGCAATTGATTGGTGGTGCTGTTTTACATAGTGGTAAAATTGCTGAAATGAGTACGGGTGAAGGTAAAACTTTGGTTTCTACTTTGCCTGCATACTTAAATGCTTTAGCTGGCGAGGGTGTACATATTGTAACTGTGAATGATTATTTGGCAAGACGTGATGGAGAATGGAATGGAACTCTTTTTGAGTGGTTGGGCTTAACTGTTGACTGTATTGACAAACACCAACCTAATAGCGAAGAAAGACGCAAAGCATATTTAGCAGATATTACTTATGGTACCAATAACGAATTTGGTTTCGATTATTTGCGTGATAATATGGTGCATAATCCAGATGAAATGGTGCAACGCAAACACCATTTTGCAATGGTGGATGAGGTGGATAGTGTATTGATTGATGATGCCAGAACGCCTTTAATTATTAGTGGTCCAATTGGTAAGCAAGATAATGTTGAACAGTTTTTTGAATTAAAACCAAGGATTGAAAAATTGGTGGATGCTCAAAAACGTGCTGTAAATGGATTTTTAACTGAGGCTAAAAAGAAAATAGCTGAAGGAAATGATGATCCTAAAGATGGTGGCTTGGCTTTATTTAGAGCA
>JAPLER010000025.1 GCA_026391115.1 Bacteroidota bacterium
AAATTTTTATTCAAAGCGTGCTCTGTAGTGGCATACATTGTAGCTAAAGGTGTTCGCAATTCATGAGAAGCGTGATGAATAAAGTTTTTTTGAATATCAAAAGCCTTAACCAATCGCAACATTAAACCATTAAAGTTGATAGCTATTTTACTTACCTCATCTTTTCCTTTTGCAACAAATACATTTTGACTAAGGTTTTGCTCAGTAGTTTGCTGTATTTGTGTATTAAGTTTAGACAATGGTTTTAATGCTGTTGACGCTAAAAAATAACTAATAACAGATGATATTGCCAAGCAACTAATAGATACGAGCCATAAGTAATATTTAAGTTTAGATAGTTTGGCAAACCCATCAACATCAACTGCAGAAACTACTGCATACTTTTTTGACGCTTCAAAATATAATGCTATATATTCTCTATCTTTTACTGTAAAATAAATTTCCTTTTGTTGAGCAATTTTTGCAAAGTCTATTTGCGAAGGAGTATAGTAAGATGTATCTAAGTAAGAATACTGCAATTGATAGTTTTCATCAAAAATTGAAACTTCTTTATCAAGTAATGAATTG
This sequence comes from Bacteroidota bacterium, assembly GCA_026391115.1. Taxonomy (GTDB): domain Bacteria; phylum Bacteroidota; class Bacteroidia; order Chitinophagales; family Chitinophagaceae; genus CAIVPM01. The sequence goes on from JAPLER010000025.1 coordinate 568, forward strand.
TCTCCACACTCTTGTGATATAGAATTATCGATTTCTTCATTTTTTAAAAGTTTATCTTTAAATTCATCAAAAGTAAGTTTGGCTTCGGTTCTAAGCTTATTGCTATACTCATTTTTACGATGATCGTAGTATAAATAGTAAATGGTGAGCGATGAAATGAGCAGTAAAACAGCAACTGTAATGGTAAATAAAACAGCAAATCTTAATCGTAAACTCATTATATTAAATAGGTATTAGGGTGCCCCATTATTTTATGTAATATCCAAATCCAGACTTGGTTTGAATTAATTTCTCCTCGAAAGGTTTGTCTATTTTATTGCGTAAAAAACTAATGTACACTTCAATAGTATTAGTACCAGTATCAAAATTCAAATCCCAAACCTTTTCCAGTATTTCTTGCTTAGAGATTACAGTACCCCTATTGTTAACAAGCAGATTAAGCAATGCAAACTCCTTGGCAGTAAGTGGAATTTCTTGTCCTGCTCTAAACACAGATTTACTTTTATGATTGATTACCAAATCGGCAATAGTTACAATTTGCTCTTTTTCTTGAGGTTCGGTTTCGCTACGTTTAATAAACACTTTAATACGTGCAAGCAATTCATCAAAATGAAATGGTTTTACCAAATAATCATCTGCACCCAAAGCAAAAGCATCAACTTTGTCTTGCACTTCGCCAAAAGCAGTAAGCATTATAATGGGCACTTTGCTATTGCTTGCTCTAAATTGTTTGCACAATTCAAAACCATTTTTTATAGGAAGGCTAATGTCTAATAAAACAATAGCATAGTTATTAATATTAAATAGTTTTTCTGCTGCCAATCCATCAAAAGCAGTATCTACAACAAAACCATTTGCAGTTAACTCTTCTTTTATAATTTGGCTTAGCTTCACCTCATCTTCTACCAATAGTATTGTGTTTCTTTTTTCCATTTTGCAAAGCAAGTTGCTTATTCATTAAAAAAAATTTAAAATATCATTTCATTTTACTTAAACCTAGTGCTAAATACAACCAACCAAGCATAAAACAAATGCCTCCAATAGGTGTAATTGCCCCTATAAAATTAAAGGTAGTGTTTTGTTGCATACTTAATAATGCTAAAGTATATAAAGAGCCACTAAACAATAATATTCCAAATAAAAAAAATTTATATGCAATTAGTATTTGTTGTTGTTGATGATGCATATACAATAACCCGCAAATAACAATTGCAATTGAATGATACATTTGATAACGAGCTGAAGTTTCAAATGCTTTTAACATTTTTTCGGAAAGATATTTTTCTAAAAGGTGTGCTCCCATTGCTCCTAAAGCAACAGATGTTGCTGCTATAGCACAACCTATGATCATCATTTTTTTATGCATTTTGTGATATTATTTTTTTAAGATTATTTATTGAAACCTCATCATCATTAAGCTGATGTTGGCTTTGAGCATAACAACTCTTTCTTTCCTGCAAAATGTGTTGCAGCTTATTTTTTAAATCTGCTTCACTTGTGTTTTGCAATAAAGGTCTTTTTGCAGTTTCACTATAAATATTTTTAACTATTGTGTTAATAGATGGATTTAACCAAATAGTTACTCCAGCTTCATTCATAGCATCTATTGCATTAAAAAAGCAGGGTGTGCCGCCGCCTGTAGCAAAAATTGTTGATGTTGTTACGCTTGATATTTGCTGTAGCAACAACTCATTTTCAATTTGTCTAAAATAGAATAATTTTTATTTGAAATGGTGTTGATGACAATAATTTATTGAGCAAAATAAGACAAATTGTGTATTAGTTTATTTTTCTTCCTTTCATTATTTTATTGTCTGTATTTGATTTATTAATAACACTTTTTTTAATTAATAAATTAGGAATATGACCTGTATAATTAAGAATATATTGTAAACCATTGTACCAAATAACGCTTACATTGTTGCCATAAACACCGTTATTTAAAATTTGATACGCATTGTTTGCTGCTTGTACAAATGGTAAAAAATTATTATTATTTGCATCAAAAGAAACGCTTACTCTATTGGGATAAACTGCTGTGCAAACGCCTGGTGTATTACTTTTTAAAGTGATAGTTTCATAATATTTTCCATTTTGCAAAACCACTTCTCCCTTGACAACTTTAGCAGTATCTGACGAAATTTCTCTTGCCAAAACCACATCACCATCAACATAATATTGTAATGTAGTTAAATCTATATTTTTTGATTCTAATATATTGCGTATATCCTGAGTGAAAGCAACTTTTCTGGTGCCAGCACAAGAGCTAAGTAAAAAAATAGTTAGAATGACTAAAATGCTATTCCAATTTTTCATAAATATACCATATTGGTAAAGCACAAAGTAAACTTAAAAAAAGGAATATTTTAATCCCTTAAAATAGGGATATGTATTTATTGGATAAGTAAGTGTAAGATTATTTACGAGCAGTTTCTTCTATTGTTGCATTAATACCACGGTCGGTAATGGCACTACACATTGATTTCAATGTTTCAAATTCACCGTTTTTTACAGCATATTTTCCTTGAAAATGGATGAGCATAGCACATTGCTCTGCTTGTTCTTCTGAGTGTTGACACACTTCTATCAAAGATTCAATTATCCAATCAAAAGTGTTTATATCATCATTCCACACTATTAAATTAAATGGTTGTTTTGTTGAAATGTCTGTTTGAACAATATTCAACTCTTTAATATCAAAATCGGCTGTCACTATCATAAAGCAAAAGTAGAGGTTGCAAAATAATAACGAAACTTGTTTTAATAGATTGTATAACTTGTGTACATTTTATTATTGTGCATTTGCCAAAAAATATTTATCACGCAACATTTCAACTTCTATTTTCATACACTATGGTTATTTTCTTTGTAAATATTAGGCTTGTTAATGGTCATTAATCTGCCTTTTAAATCATCATTAATTTTTTTCGCCCTTGTTGGTCTTCCGCTCCCATCTTCGCCGTTGTTGTGTGTTTTTCACCAACAACCATACTACTGTACAATAAGTTTTTCATTATAAACACTATTTAATTTACTAATAACATTCAATACATAAATGCCTTTGGGCAAAGATGAAATATCAAGTTGATAATGGTTATTGTTGAGGTTTCGATGAATAATAGTTTGACCTAAGCTATTGATAACATTTACTTCTTTTATTCCTATACAACTAATATTCACCAAGTCCTTAGCAGGATTTGGATAAACACTTACTGCACTATTAACTTTTAATTGTAAACTTTTAACTGTAGAATACTGTTTCCTTCCATCATTATCTACACTTTGTAATCGATAGTAAAGCGTTAGTGGCTCGTTAGTTATCGGTAGTTTGTCGTCAGTAAATGTGTAATTGTTTAACACTTTATTCTCTGCTTTTACCTTACCTATAGTTGTAAAGTCTTTTGCATTTAAAGAGCGTTGTATATTAAAATGTGAAACGTTGATTTCGTTGGCTGTTGTCCAAATATTTTCAACAGATTTCTCCTTCGTCGAAATGACGTTGTAGTTAATAAAATTTAAAGGCAATACAGCGTTTATATAAACTGTATCTCTGCTGTAGCAACCATTAACTGTTTGCTCTACAATATACATAGTAGTGCCAGTAGCACTAGGTTTTACCCAAAAACCCGGGCGAGTGCTATCTATTACCTGCCCTGCTGCATTATACCATTTTATAGTATCTATACCATTGGTGTAGCTGCCTATAAAAACACTATCGCCAACTTTAATAGTAGTATCTCTACCTGCATCTGCTTTTAGGCACATACTATCCAGAGGAATCACACTTACATCATCAATTAAATACTTGGCCATATAAGTATTGGCACTCGGATAATTTCTTATATAAGAGGTATTTGATGTAGTTGCATGATTACCGATGGTTATATACTGCTCACCACCTTGTGCCTTATATATACCATTTATTTTTATCCAATTCATAGTATCACTAATAATTGGATTGCCATAAGGTAAAATTTGTGGTACTATATTTAATGGACCACAAGTATTCACTACCGTATCAGGGTAAATAGCATTTTTGGTAAATAGCATCCCATGGTTATTGCACGAAACTTGTAAATCCTCCCATTTGACAATGTAAAACTCGCAATAGTATTTTTTGTTTTTTTGTAAACTATCTCTTAGCTTAGTTTGCAAGTAGGTTCTATTTGAAAATAAATAATCTACAATTACATAGCCGTTGCCACTATGTGGTATTTGATAGCCTTGTGCAGATAAAGGTACTGATGCATTACTATTAATTCCATTTGCACAAGCATTAGCATAACCATTTTGATTAAAATAAGTTCTACAAGCATAGTACCAATAAGTAGGCATTACATTTACTATGCCCGTTGCCATGTAAGGGCAATTAATATAAGATTCTAGATCGCCATTTTGCACCAAATTCTTTTGTGCTTGCACCTTATTTGTACCAATTGGTAATATACAATACAGTATTAAAAAACACTGTATTGTATATTTATTAAAATGTTGCATCATACCTTATTGTTTAATAAATTTTTGGGTGGTAGTGCCCCCTGCTTTATTTACAGCTTGTATAAAGTACATTCCATTTTGCCAATTACTTACGTCAATACGTGCCATATTAGTAGCATTGCATTGTTTTTGGTAAATAAGTTTACCTGTTATACTATACACAATAATACCTGTTAGCTGCTTGCCCATAATAGTAATACTATTGGTAGCAGGGTTGGGGCTTAATGTAAAGTTAAATGATACGGCTTTATTGTTTGCCACATTTTTATTGGTGTTCGTTACACGGCTTGTAGTACCTACATTACAATTATTGGTAAAATAATTAATTTGGTTGGTTAGCACATTGTATAGGTGTTGGGCTGCAAATACCACATTGCCATTAAACTTATATTATTTTTCAAATATAAATAAAAACGTTGTTGGCGAAAAACACCAACAACGTTGTAAAAAAACTTCTCGAAAGTTGTAAACTTTCGAGAAGTTGAGATGGTGTGTAGATTGCCTCGTGCCTCGCAATAACAAATCTTACATCCTATTATCCATTTACCGCAATGCTTTGCACATCGCTCCATTGCCCCACTTGTTCATCATTTATTAAGTATATTAATTTATAATACCATACTTCGGCTTTGGCAGGTTCGGGCAGGTCGCTTTTGTCTATAAAGTCGGGTTTAAAATCTCTATCTAGTTTGCTAAAGTTTACACCGTCTTTACTTTTGTGTATTTCCACACCCTCGTAGCTGCCTTTTTTCCAAATTATTAATGGGTAGCCGCCACTGCTATAGGTAATTTTATAGGTGGGTTTACCAGCATTAACACTTTCTTGTGTGGGGCTGGCAGGTGCTACAATGCCAAGGTCTTGTGCAATGGTATCTGTCATAGCAGTGCTACGCACAGCATCTTGCACCAGGTCTCTAAAACGTTTTTCCATACCACCACTTGTAATAGGTGGTGCAGCAGCCAATACTGGTATAGGTGGCAGCACACCCAATGTGCCACCTTTGCGTAGCACATTTTTAAAAGTGGTAAAAGCTGTAGAGTTGGTATCCATTATATTATTGGCACTTACTACATATTTCATCAATGTCCAATCTTTACGCAAATTGGTTTGCTTGGTAGCATCTAAACCCAGCGAGGGGTAAGTGGCTGCTTTTAGCAAAAAGTTATCTATTTGTGCTAATAAGCCATCGTCGGTAGTTTCAATAAAAACTGTCATAATTTTTTGTTTTAAATTTTAAAAAAATGGTTGGCTACCCTCTTTCCTTGTAAAGTGGGATTGGTGAAAAAATATAATGTATTGAAAATGATATTCTTACAGGCTTTAAAGCCGGTGTAAAAATCATTTTTGCGATAGAGAAAATGGTTTTGGCAATTGTAAAAATGATTTTTACAGTACGCAAAATGATTTTGGCAACCGGTAAAATGATTTTTACAGTACCTAAAATAGTTTTGCCAATAGCCAAAATGGTTTTTGCAGCACCAGAAATCATTTTTACTATGGCAAGAATGAATTTTAGAATAAAAAAAATGATTTTTAGAATATGCTGTGCCGAGTGTGCTACTAAAAAAGTTGGTGATAAATTTTTTGGGGTAGCTTAGTTGTCTTTTGTGGTTGAATTGTTGAGCTGTTGAACTACAAAGGATTGTAGCTCTTGCAGATATTGTTTTTATGGTAGGATTGTAAAACATTTTTAGGCGTTTTGCAAAACAATATTAAGGTGTTTTTAATATTTTCCAAAAAATATTTTAAAAAAATAACGCTGTAAAAGCAAGGTTACAGTTTTACACATTGCTGGCTAACCGCTCCTTAAAAGATAGCTGTTTATACACTATTAAATAGTAGCAACAAAAGCAAAATACCTTTATGCTTTAACCCAATAATGCTGCGTTTTTTTAGATATATAGTTGTTATTTTTTGTGCAATGCCTGTAATAGCTGTGGCACAATTGCAAAAGCAGGTTGATGCTATGCAACGGCTTGCTTTATTGTATAAAGCCAAAGAACAACAGGATAATGAAAAACTATTGGCTATTGCCCAACAAAAAGGGTGGGATTTGGTGTTGAGAAACAAAAGCAATAATACACTTGCAAGACTTACAGGTATTGATAGCAAGGGCTTTCCGCTATATACCACCACAAACAATAATGCAATTGCAGCAGCTACCACACACACCAGTTATTTATGGCAAAACGGATTGAATCTTTCTGGCTCATCATTAAACATAAAAGGTAAAATAGCTGTTTGGGATGAGGGTGCTGGCAACAACAACCACATAGAAATTGCAGGAAGAATAGTCAACAAAGATTTCTCTAGCAATGCCAACCATAGTACCCATATTGCAGGTACTTTAATAGCCAATGGCACAAATCCTTTGGTAAAAGGGATGGCTTATGGTGCAACGCAATTGTTGAATTATGATTATAACAATCATATTTCAGAAATGGCATCTCAGGCTAGTAATCTTTTAGTATCCAATCATTCTTATGGCAATGCCTGTGGTTGGGGTAAATTACAATCTGCCACGTATTGGACGTATTATGGTTTACCTGGCGATACAGCAGATTATAAGTTTGGAATTTATAACCAAGATTGTCAAATGTTTGATTCTATTGCTTATAATGCTCCATATTATTTAATCGTAAAATCTGTTGGCAATAACAGAGATAAAAATGGGCCATTGGTTGGGCAAGATTGCTATATGTATAACGATACAGGAGCATTAATATTAAAACCAAGACCTAATGGAATATCTAGCAATGCAGTTTATGATAATATACCCACTTATGGCGTTGCCAAAAACATTTTAACTATTGGTGCTGTTGAAGGTATTGCAAGTGGTTCAACCCAAACCAGTGATATTAAAATGAGTAGTTTTAGTAGCTGGGGCCCAACAGATGATGGCAGAATTAAACCAGATATTGTAGCAGATGGTGTTGATGTGTTAAGTTGTACAAGCGATGGCACAGCAACATACGAAAGTTATAGTGGCACCTCTATGGCTGCACCTAATGTTACAGGTAGTTTATTTTTATTGCAAGAATTATATAGCAAAAAAAATAATGGCAACTTTATGAAAGCAGCTACATTAAAAGCATTGGCTATACACACTGCCAACGAAAGTGGCAATGCAACTGGACCAGATTATAAATATGGTTGGGGATTGTTGAATGCAGAAAGAGCAGCCAATATGTTTGCTGGCAAAGACACTAGTTTTAGTAAAATGATTGAAGCCACTTTAAACAATAACGATACTTTTAAATTAAACGTAATAGCAAGTGGTAATGGTAAATTAATGGCTACCATAGTATGGGCAGATATTGCTGGTGAACCAACTATAACCAACTTATTAAACAACCCCACACTTAAACTGGTTAACGATTTGGATATAAGAATTGTAAAAAACAGTATCACCTATTATCCTTGGAGTTTAAACCCTGCAATGGCCGATGCTGCGGCTATTAAAGCTGATAATTTTAGAGACGATGTAGAAAAGATTGAAATAGATAACGCCATTCCCGGTGAGGCTTACACTATACAAATTACACATAAAGGTGTATTGCAAAGAGGCTCTTGATATGTTACAAACAAATACAATTTGTAATGATTATAACTATACAGGTAAAACAATACTGTTGCAACCTTCAAAAACTTATTCATTAAGTATTGGCATTAGTAATTGTAATAACAGTGGAAACGATAAAATTGCAAAACTATTTATAGATTATAATAACAATGGCAGTTTTAACGATGTCAATGAACTTGTATTTACCAGCAATAATGTTACGGGCGTTGGCATTGTTAATGCCAATATCACCACATCCAACAATATAACTATTGGCAACACCTCTTTAATGAGATTAATTGTAGCAGAAACCAATAATGCTAGTAGTTTTAATGCCTGTAGCACAACAACAATTAATGGAGCAACCGAAGATTATTTGGTTAGATTTATTAACCCTGCTATTGATGTTGAAGCAGCAAGTGTTGAAATACCATCTACCAACTATTGTTCAAATAATAATCAATATATATCAACAAGAATAATCAATAGAGGTGATAGCACAGCTGAGAATATTGCTTTAACTGCAACAATAAAAAGTGGTGTTACTATTATAGCTGCACTAAATGGTGTTTACTCACCAAAACTTGCCAGTGGCGAAAGTGCTGTTTATACTTTTCAAAATCCATTTACTACAGTGGCTGATTCTAATTACACAATAACAGTAACTGCCAATGTTGTAAATGATCAAGTTGGTACAAACAATATTACTGTAAGCACTTTCACTATAAAATCAACACCACAAATAGTTAGTGGGCAGGCAAGTGTTTGCAACAATATTGCTTCGCTAAAAGTATTTAGTGCAAGTAATACACAAACTTATGCTTGGTATAACAATGCAACTAGCAATATGCCTGTAGCTGTTGGTAGCGAAACAAGCACATCCATTATTTCCAATAAATATTATTTGAATATAGGATTAAATACTAGCATTGGTGCAATAAATAAAAGCATTTCAAGCAATGGCGATTATCAGGCAAAAGGTGGCAATTATTTTTATTACATGGCAGCATCGCCAGTTTTATTACAAAGTGCCAAATTATATACAGCATATCCTGGCAAAGTATTTATAAAAGTTGCAGATACCATTAGAACATATAGCGATGGCACTTATGATTACACAACGCTAAACGCAACAACAATAAATGTTATAGCATCTCGCCCTATACAAGCGAGTGGCAATGTTATTGGCAACGATACATCAGATACGGGTTTGGTTTATAACATCAACTTATTACTACCACAAGGCAATCACATTTTAATAGTAAGTACAGATAGTGTAGCAAATATTTTTAGAAACAAAAGCATTGGTGCTACACCTTATCCATATGTTATTCCAAATCTTTTAACCATTACAGGCAACAACGCTACTTATCAGGATAGTTTTTATTATTATTTATATAATATGAAAATAAGAACGTTGGATTGCGAAAGTGAAAAGTATGAGGTAACTACTGGTTTTGCAGCATTACCCACCATAACAAAAATCGGCGATTCTTTAGTTAGCAGTTTAGGCATAAATTATCAGTGGCAAAAAAACGGCGTTGATATTGTTGGCGAAACCAATCAAAAGTTTATGCCAACAGGCGATGGAAACTATAGTGTAATTGTTACCGATTTTAATGGTTGCAGACAGTCTAGCAAAGTATATCAGCCTAATATTAAAAATGATGTAAACATTTATCCTAATCCATCTAATAACATTATTAATATTCAGTTTAACAGTAGTGAAGTTGCGTTTACACAAATTGATATTTATGATATTTTGAGTAGAAAATACATTAGTAAAATTTATACATCAACCACAAACTCGTTTTACGATAAAATAAATACATCGTTTTTGCCAAATGGTATTTATTTCATAAAAATACTACACGGAGAAAGTAGTTTTATAAAAAAATTAATTATCGCCCGATAATATTTTATAAGAAAATTATTGATAAAACCTTTCTTGTAATGCTTTGGTTGGTAACATACATTGTTCATTTTTTCCAAACCATTTATACCTATTTTTTGCAATAATATCGTATACAAAATTTCTAATAAAAGCTGGTATAATAATAAAGATAAAAAATACAGACATCCAACTTGATAAGTCTTTTAACACATACAAAGCTGCTGTAGATTTTGTAAGTGTAGCACCATTTCGTATATAAATGAAAGAGGTGAGATTGGTGTTGGAAAGGTTATTTTGTAACAAATGGTTTTGTCCAAATGTTGATTGCAGAGAGGCAAATTTGAATATTGCTTTATTATCTCTTTTAATCACAAATTGAACAAAACCATTGCATAAGTTACAAACGCCATCGAAAAGTATAATATGATTACTTTTATCCATTAAAATAAAGGTAAGGTTTATCTTTTTTTAATTGATGTGGTAATGAATTATCTTACCAAATTCACCAATCCTTTTTTGCTTAACACTTTACCATCATTCATAACAATTGTAGATACGTAAGCATAAACACCTACTGGTTGCATTTTTCCAAAAGCTCTACCATCCCAAACTTCGAAACAACCTTGTGCATTGATTGAAGGTGAAGTTGTTTCAAACAATTTTTCTCCCCATTGGCTATACACAGCAAATTGTACACTCTTAATATTATTAGAACATACAATTAATTTATCATTTTTTCCATTACCATCTGGGGTGAATACGTTCGGAATAAATACATCTGAATTTGCAACAGAAGTTTTACCTGTAATGCAAGCACTGTCACTTGGGCAAGCCCCAATGGCTTTTACACAAAGTGTGTAGCTTGTATTAGCTGTTAACCCACTTGCAATATGTGTTAAGCCATTTGTTCCACTACTTGGCGTAATCCAACTTCCGCCATCAAATGAAACTTGGTAACCAGTTGCATTTGCAATAGCATCCCATTTAAAAGTTAATGTTGATAATGTTGTTGCAGCATTATCAACTGTTACAACTGGTTTTGTCAATATATCATTAATCACTAATGTTCTTGTTGTATCGTGACTACAAAACTCTGTAGTGCCTCCAAAAACTAAATATGTTTTTAATTTTACATTATAAGTTCCTGCTGTGTTATATGTAAACTGTGCATTTTGTGTTGTTGCTGTAGTATTGGCTGCATCGCCAAAACTCCACAACCATTTAGTATCAATAGTTGCATTTGTAACCCCTCCTGTAGATGCATCTGCAAAATTTACCAACGTATTAATACATTGTGGAGATGTGAATGATGAGATTGCAGTTACTTTATAAATGTATTGTTCATGAGACAAAGTATTTCCCTTACAACCGCCATTTAACTGTGCAAATACAGTAACATTAAATGGTGTTGCAGTACTTGTAAATGTGTGTGTTGTTGTATTGGTTGTTGTTGTATCTTTTTTACCATCTCCAAAATCCCAATACCATTTAAATGAACCGGCAACTGTGTTTCCAACTGCCGTGTAGGTTATAGCTTTACCTACACAACTACGATTTGCAGGATTTGAAGTAAGATTACTAATTGTAATAACAGGCGTAACAACTATTGGTTTTGTAATAGTATCAAAACAAAACTCTACACCATTATTTAACAAAGCCACTCTAAGTTTTACGTTAAATGTATTATCTGTAGTATAAGTAAATTGTGCATTTTGAGTTGTTGCAGTATTACTTCCTGCATTGCCAAAACTCCACAACCAACTTGCAGAAATTGGAGAAGTAACATTTACACCTTGAGATGCGTCTGTAAAATTAGCTTGTACATTTACACATTGTGGACTTACTAAATTAAAATCAGCTTTTAATAAAAATATTGGCTGTACTATTTGGAATGTACTACTAACACAACCTAAACTAGATTCAATAGATAATGTAACTTGGTATCCTGTTGTATTTGCAGCAGTATAAATATGACTTACAGTATCTGTTGTTGTAGTATCTTTTTTACCATCACCAAAATCCCAATAATATTTAACAACTGTACCAATTGACGTTGTTGTTGTCGCTGTGAATTTTATGCTTTTGCCAACACAATCAGGTCCATTGTTATTTGCAATAACATTAATAATTTTAGGTCCTCCATATAAAGTTACGGTTGTATCAAGATCCTTGTAACATCCAATTGAATTAATTGCTCTTAATTTAATAGCATAAGTACCTGGATTATTATAAGTAATTGTAGGTGTTGAGTCTGTTGAAAATATATTTGAACCCAATCCAAAGAATGTCCATTCTCTTCCTGCCATTTTATAGCCATTTTTATCATAAGAAGAATCTGTATAGTTAAGTATTGTAGGTAAACAAGGAGAATATTCTAATAAAAAGTGTGGAACTGGCGGTTCAACAACTTTTACATTAAATGTAATGGTTTGTAAGCCACTACAGCCATCGGCATTTGTAGCATTAACAGTAATATTTACAGGAAAAGTGCCTGTTGCATTAAATGTATAGTTTGTTGGCAAAGAATATTTGTATAACAATGTTCCATTAACAGTAACAGAATCTACTGGAATTGTATTTGTAACTAAAATAGTATCTGCATTCGGTAATTGTGCTGGATTATTGAAGAAATCCCAATGCATTGATAGCGGCTTGTATGGTAAGTTAACTGTATAGTTGAATGTATTGTTTAAACAAGCAGATATTACACTGTCCTTAGTTAAGTTTGGATAAGAATTATTTACACTTAAATATTGAGTTAATGGTTTAAGTTGTGTGCCTGCATTGTAGCCATAACTTTCATTGGTGCTACTTGTTGAAAATCCATAAGCAATTGCATTGAATGGTACATTAGATTGTAGTCTGTGAGATGTATTACCTGTTAAATCTGAGAATACAGCATAGCTATAATTTGCGTCTGCCGTGTGTGTTGCAAAAGAAGTTGAAACATTTACACCATCAAGCATAAAGCTTGCTACACCTGCATTTGGAACAATTACATTGATATAATTATGTTGGATACTAAAGTTGTTGGTAGAGTAAACTGTTACATCGTTAATAGCCTGTTGTGTTGGACTAAGGATTACCATTTCTGGGTCGCCAATATCACCAGTGTTAGGATGTGTTGATATACCAGTTCCATTACATCTGTTTGTTGCACAAAACTGTGCTACCATTACCGGTTTATCGCTTTCTATATTTAACAAAGTATCTGTTTCATAAGAATATGCATTTTGAACTAAACCACTTAATGTAGTTCCATTTACTTTAACTACAGTTGCTGGGTCACTTACAATTACTTTGTACAAACCAGCTTCCATATCTCTAAATGGTGAGGTTAAATATTTTGTACCCCAGGCTTGTTTAGGAAACATTTGTTGTATAAAATTATCACTACCGCCATTTACAGGGTTGCAAGCACCCACAAAAAGTTGCACTCTTCCATTGCCTGTAAATAATGCAATTTTTTTATTACAATCTCTAGAAACTACAGTTGTTCCTGTTAAATCAACGCCAATACTTGATGAAAGTAATTTGCCTAAAGCATTAAATACATCTCCTTTATTTAATGTTACTGAAAAAGGTACACCAGCAGGGTATAAAGTAGTTGTACCACTTGCAGTGGCTGTAATATCATCGGCAGGTGTAATGTCTACAATAGTATTATCCTCAGCTGCCTGAACAAAGAAGAAAGAATGTGGAACTCCATTGTTTGTTTTTCCCCCAACAGTCAACACACTATAGTTGGCTCCCCAAGTATTGGTAGGCAAAACCATTGTTGCACCACTGCTTGAACCTGCATAAATGTGTCCCCATAATGAAAAAGGAATTCCATTACTATACACATGAATACCACGAGGTAAAATACCTGTACTATTTAGTCTCGCATCTTGAGTTCCAGTTTTTGGCAAAGTAAAAGTTGGTGTTGCAACATTTGCTGTTACATTATATGTCTGAATATAATAATTTGCGTCTGTTGGTTTTCCTATTTCAACAGTAACAACAGCATCTTGTTTACTTGAAATATATAAAGCCATATCTTGATTATTACTTCCTGCCATCAATGCCTGAAAGCCATAGCCTAACCAAAAATCTGTTCCTGTATTTGATAATTGACTTGGATCTTGAATACCTTTACCAGTAACAGTAACATCATCAATATTAATAGCTATTGCACCACCACCTGTGTGTGTAATTGTACCACTATAATCTCCAAATTGGGTTGGCACAAATCTTACATATATAGTTGTTGGGGCAATAGAGCCTGCTGTATATGAAATATTCAAAGTTGATGCAAAACCACTACCTGGATTTGTAGATACTTGAAAGCCACTTGGTGCACTAATAGTAATATTCCCATTTGCAGGATTTAAAGCACTTGCACTTAATGTGTATGATTTTACAGCTGAGATATTATTTACAATTACATTTCCAAAAGGAATAGAATTTTGACCATTTGGAGTAACTGTTGTAATAATTGGTTCTGGAGCTAATGTTGTAAAATTAATTTCATTTCCATAAGCAGTTCCTATACTGTTAATTGCATAAGCACGAACATAATATTTTGTACTTGGAGTTAATATTTTTATTAGTGATGAATATGCTACATTACCTTTTCCATCCATAGTTTTAGGGTCTGCCGTTGTTGGATTTGGCAATATACTCCAACAAACTCCTTTTTGAGTTATACCAACGCCTCCACTATCTATAATTACCCCACCACTAGTTGCTTTTACTGATGTAATATTTGTAATAGCTGTTGTTGTTAAACTTGGTATTGTTGGTGCATCTGTTGTAAAAGTTAAATTTGCACCATAAAAAACATCTCCTGTTTCGCTTTCTACATAAGCACGAACATTATAGTTTGTCGCAGCAGTTAAACCACTTATTGCTCCACCATTTGCCAAATTAATATTGCCACTTGCTGTTGGACCTGAAGTATTTTTTGTTGGTAAATTAATAGTTGGGTTTGCCACAACATCCCAGACCACACCACTTGAAGTAATTGTATATGTTCCTGCTGTAACAACACCTGTTACTGTACCTGTATATTTTCCTGTTTTAATTGCTGTTGCTGTAGTAACACTTGGTTGTGAACCTGCTGGTGCAATTGTACCATTATAAACTGCTGTTTTTATACTTAAACTTCTGCTTGCAGAAGTGCCACTGTTTGCAGCATACATATACATACGCACTAGGTATGTGTGATTTGTATATAATTTTTTTGCAAATGCAGGGAAAGTTATTGTTGAACTACCACCACTTGGAACTGACTGTGGTGTTCCAAAAGGAACAAATGCACCTACTCCATCTTTTTGCACTGCAAGACTTACCATATTACTACCACTACTACCACTTGTACGTGCAGCAAAAGTAAATCCAAGTAACGTTGCATCTACAGCACCAACTGGAGAAATAGGAAAATCAATATGCCAGCCATCAGTTGCAGATGTTACCCAATCTGTCCCACTAATAGGTTGACATTTTACACCATTGCCACCATAACCAACATTTGATGTAAATGCATTACCTACAACAGCATCGGCTATGGAAATGTCTGATTGATTTACACCACCCTTTACACCAGTATTATTACTAGTAAATGCCCAAGTAGCAGTAAATTGAGCAAAAGACTTTACGGCAAAAAAAGCTACAACAAAAAATGTTGTAATAATTTTTTTATAATTCATATTTATTAATTTGAAAAATGAAACGGCAATCTATTTGTAGTTCAGAGATAGTACAAAGTACTGAAAAATATTGTTGCAAACTAAACTTCCAACTATAGCAAGGTATCGAATTCTATGCAAACGATAGCAATAACATTTGCTTTTACTTACCAAAAAAACAATTGTACCCGGCTTATTTTCTCTTTCTTGAATATTT
This sequence comes from Bacteroidota bacterium, assembly GCA_026391115.1. Lineage (GTDB taxonomy): Bacteria > Bacteroidota > Bacteroidia > Chitinophagales > Chitinophagaceae > CAIVPM01. The sequence continues at coordinate 16,408 of JAPLER010000025.1, forward strand.
TCATCCAGTTATTTTTCCGTTTATCAAATTAAATAAAAAATATTTTTAAGCAGTTGATTATCTCAAAAGGCTTGATTTTATTGAGTTTGAGTATATAAAACAATACCAATTATAATACATTACTAAAATAAACAAAGTATTATGTTTTGCATAGTAGTATAAAATTCCCTTATTTTTGCATTGTCAACGAACAATTAAGAATATATATTTAAAAAAGAAGATTATGAAAGAGAATAACACAAAACAAATTACAGTAACAGTTAGCAATAAACCAGTTGAAAAAACCGCAGTTTACTCAACTAATGCAAATGCAGAAACAAACCATTCAACTACAAAAAACATTTTTAGTAATGTAGATTTATGGAACGTTCAAAAACAAGTGAGAACTGCTTATACTAGAAGAAGAGCAAATTCTATGTTGAATTAAACCAAAATATTAACAACTAACAATTCTAAAAAATGGACATACAAAACACACAAAGTCAAATGCGAAAAGGAGTGCTTGAGTTTTGCATTTTATCTGTAATACGAAAAGGGGAAGTTTATCCAAGTGATATTGTAGATAAAATGAAAGGAGCTGGTTTGCAGCTTTTAGAAGGTACTCTTTATCCATTATTGACTAGATTAAAAAATGCAGAATTACTAACTTACAGATGGGTAGAAAGCAATAGTGGACCACCCAGAAAGTATTTTGTAATGACAGAAAAAGGTCTTGAGTTTTATGCTGAACTTGAGAGAACCTGGAAAGAATTGGCAGATGCTGTACACGCCATTACACAAGAAAACGAAACTATAAATAACAACACAAACCAATAAACTAACAAAAAATGAAAAGAGTAATAAATATAAACTTTCAAGGAAGAGTGATTCCAATTGAAGAAAGTGCTTATGAAACTTTGAAACAATACACTGAAAGCTTAAGCAAATTTTTTGCAAATGAAGAAGGTAAAGAAGAAATAATTAATGATATTGAAGGTAGAATAGCTGAACTATTTGCAGAAACATTAAAAAAAGGCAGCACGTGCATTTGCGATGATGATATTAATAAAATTATTACCAGCATTGGCAGACCAGAAGAGTTTGAAACAGAAGAAAATATTGTACAAGAACAACTAGGCAATAAAAACAACAGCACAAATTATCAAAACACATCTTTTGATAGAGAAAGAACAAGATTATATAGAGATGAATCTGATAAAATTTTAGGTGGATTTTTAATTTATATTTTGTTATGGATTATTTTACCTAGCAGGAGCCTGCAAGCAAATCTCACAAAAAGATTATATCGCAACCCTGAAGAAAAAGTTATTGGTGGTGTTGCAAGTGGCTTAGCTGCTTACTTTAACATAGCTGTTTGGATTCCAAGATTAATATTTGCTTTACCACTAGTAATCAGCATTTTAAATTCTATATCTCGCAATATCTTTTGGAATTTTCATCCTTTTCCATCAATTGTTTTTGGGTCATTTGGCGGTTCGCTAACTTTAATTTACGTAATACTTTGGGCTGTAATACCTGAAGCAAAAACAGCAAGCGAAAAATTAGAAATGCGTGGTGATAAAGTAGATTTAAATTCTATAAAAAACACCATTCAAGACGACCTTGATGGCTTTAAAGAGCGTGCTGAAAAGTATGGTAAAGAAATAGGGGAAAAAGCAAAAAAATGGGGAGAAGATTTTTCAACTAAAGCAAATACACATAGTCAAAAATTTACAAGCGAGGTAAACTATGCAGCTCGCTCAACCAGCAAAAAAATTGGACACGGCATAGGCATATTTTTTAAAGCTTTCTTCTTATTTATTGCAGGTATGATTGCATTTTTATTAATAATGGCATTAATCAAAGTGTTTTTTGGAGGTGTAAATGTATTGCCAATTAAAAACTTCTTTATATATGGTTATTGGGAAACTGTTTTATTGTGGGTTAGTGTTATAGGATTTTTAATTGTACCTATTATTGCCTTTATTGTTTGGATAGTTAGACGACTATTAAAAACAAGAAAACATAGTCGTGCTATTGGTGCAACATTTGGCATATTATGGTCAATAGGCTTGGTGGCTTGCATAATTTTCATTTCATTATTTGCTGGTAATTTTAAAAACAAAAGTGTTGTAGAAGAATTAAATGTGCCGTTTAATCAACCATCAAACAATAAACTAATAGTGCGTGTTGCTAAAGATTATGCAAACTATTATGGCAATAATTTATTTGATATAAATATTGATGATGAAGATGATGATTTTAATAACGATAATGACTTTGCTTTTTATGGTGTTAACGCAGATAGTTTAATGTTAAGAAATGTAAGAATCAATTTAATAAAAAGCAACGACGATAAATATCATTTAAAAGTATTTAAGTTTAGTAGAGGCAGAAGTCCAAAACAATCGCAAGAATTTGCACAAAAAGTTAACTTTAATATTGTACAAAATGATAGTGTATTGACATTACCAACAGGGATTTTTGTAACACAGCAAGACAAATTTAGAAACCAACAAAT
>JAPLER010000431.1 GCA_026391115.1 Bacteroidota bacterium
AAGTAAAAACGATACTATGATAAACATCTAATCGTTTTAAATTAATAAAAGAATTTGCCTGTGCATCTCTTGATGTCCCTACTATTTGATACCCTTTTTCTATAAGAAACTTTGCTAATAAAGAACCATCTTGTCCACTAATTCCACATATAAGGGCCTTTTTATTCATTTCGCAATTAAAATTTTATTATGCACAATTTTTTTTTGTTTAATTTCAATTACACTTTTAACAATATAAACTATTACTAGTGTTGGAAGTAAAGTTTTAAAAATAGGTGTCAAATGATAAAATACCGAATATTTAAGTGTTAAAATACATGTAGCGTAACAGTATGTATAAATACAAACAGCCCACCATTTCGAAAAATTTTGTATTAGCCACTTTACTAACCAAGCAAACAAAAAACCATGGACCAAGAGTAAAAGGAGCTACTGTAGAATCCGGATAATAATTTTTGGCATACCATCCCATAGGATTCCATACACCAAAGTCTCCAAATGTAAAAATTGAAATAAAATCATTAAAAAACATAGGCCATTCCACCGGAGGCAAATTCCCTTTTGCACGTTCACTATATAAATGATAGCCTGGAAAAAAAACAGACCCAAATTCAGAGGCAGATTTAACACCATTGGAAGAAACGGACTCCTTAAGGTTACTTAAATCCATACCAGCTTCTCTAGCTAATTCCAGGATTGAGAATAAAGCAGTCAATGAAAGACCAACAATTGCTCCTTTTTTCATTGAGATCTTAGAAACATAAGTGTTATATAAGAAGAGTGCAATTAATAATACAATTAAAGATTGAATCCTTGATCCATATGAATATGAAATTTCGTGTACACAAATAGCTATCAATACAACAGGAATTAAATACTTATATCTTTTAAAATTTAGAAAAAGAAAAAATAATAGAATTGTGTAAAACCCTTGATTTAACCTGATTAAACTAGAAACAAATTTTCTGACAACCCATGGCAAGTGATCATATCTTGTATAGTGATCATAATATGAATTAACAGGCCCAGAAAATAAAAGCAAAAATACAATACATATTGTAGTTAGAATGATTAAGAAGCTAACAGTTAAATCTCTTTTAACAATTGATGAATTGAAACGAGCATCTGGAAAATTTTTATTACCTCGAAATAACAAATATCCTAAAACAAAAGAAAACATAAAAAGTACATGTCTCCACATATGATTAGTTATCTCTTTGTTTGAAGGAAGTAACAATGCAAGTTGGTCGTTATCGCTTAAACTGCCTATAAGGAAAGTTAAGGAAGGCAGAACTGTATAAACAAAACATAAGCTTATGTATATAAATCCTATTTCTGCCAAAAGATTATATCCAATTTTTTTAATTAAAATAATTGTAAATGAAAGCAGTAGTGTTATTAGCCAAACAATTGGATATGCATAAAGAGCTATCTCTACATTTAATGTTATAAAAATTAAAATGTTTAAAGAAATAGCAATTATTAGCAACAATCCTAAATAAAATGAAACTTTATTATTTGCAAGCATATAGACTTAATAATAACAACTCAAAACAACATCATTTATGACCATTCACTTTCATTAGGTAAAAAATCACCTTTTTTTATTCCTAGCAAACCATATTGGATTGAATTCAGAAATAATTTTATTATTGTAGTAAAATTTGTTTTAGGAACAAATTGATACATATAGTATGAAACATAAGCTGCATCAAATACATTATTAATTTTGTATTGTGAAGCGTCAAAATAAAGTCTTGACCTACTTATTGCATTTCCTTCTAAAGTCTTCCTTTTATTTCTTCTAAGTGTTTTCACCTTAGCTTTAAAATAATTTTCAAGATTATGATACTTAGCAA
>JAPLER010000401.1 GCA_026391115.1 Bacteroidota bacterium
CAAAAGATGTATTACCTTACAGCATTGTTGTTGGCAATAACAAAGTAATTAATAATAGAATTGCATTTAATCCACCAATGCAAATAGATGCAAGTAACAAAGAAAATCTCCCTTATTTTTATAGAGGGTTTATGCAAAAAAATGAGGAAAAAATTAACAACAATTCATTTGCATTATATGAAGAAGATGCTATGGTTGTTTTGCAAAAAGCAAATTGCAATAAATGGATTGTACAAGGTACAGTTGAAGGCAATTTAAATAACAATCTCGTAAAAATTACTATCAACAATTCTTTAGAATTGGAATATAAACTATCACACTCTAATTTTGAGATAGTATGTGATATTTCTACTGCAAAAAAAATAACAAATGCAAATAATTTTTTAGTTGAAAAATATAATACAATACACATAAAAATTGTTGATTATCAATTTAATCAAACCAACTTTATAACTATTAATAAAATCATCCAATCACTTTAAATAATAAAAAATATGATAGGTAAATACATAATGGCTTATCGCAAAAAGAAACGTTTGTATAAAAGCATTGCAAATGGTTTACAACAATTAAATGCAACTGGCAAAACTTCAGAGCAATCTTATTACGATATGAGAGAATTGTTTGTGTTAACTTCTGGGAAATCAAATGATGTTGTAAGCAGCAAAATATCGCAACCAAAACATCAAAATATAGATTGGCAAAATGGTGTTTTAAATTTAAAAAATAAACAAGATTTTGATAGAGCTATTACTGGAATTAGACGTGATGGATATTTTGTTTTTGATGCTAAACTTAGCGAAGATGTAGTAAATAAAATTGTTGACTTCGCAAAAACTACGCCTTGCAAGTATAGAAAAATTTCAGAAAATAGTACGGGAACTGATTATAAAATTGATGTGGTCAACGGAGAAGCACTATTTGATGAAACTCATATTGAATCGCCATTGTATCAATTTACAATGGATAAAATTATTGTCAGCAAAGAAATTCAAAAACTTGTTTTTGACACATCGTTATTAGCATTTGCACAAGAATATTTAAACACAAAGCCTATTGTAGATTTATTGGCAATGTGGTGGAGTGTGCCATTTGCAGGCAAAGGAAAATCAGAAGCTGCACAGATGTACCATTTTGATTTGGATAGATTAAAATTTATGAAGTTCTTTTTTTATTTAACAGATGTTGATGGAGAAACTGGTCCACACTGCTATGTTCGTGGAAGTCACAAAAAATTACACCCAACATTACAACGTGATGGTCGTTTTACTGATGAAGAAGTTGAAGTTGCTTTTGGAAAAGAAAATTTAATGGAATTAGGTGGAAAAAGAGGTACGATAATGGCAGTTGATACTAGAGGCTTGCATAAAGGCAAAGATTTAACAAAAGATAAAAGACTGATTTTTCAGATAGAGTTTGCCAATAGTATGTTTGGTCAGGTTTACCCTCCATTTAAAAAACCTGATTTTGATATTGAAGAAGAAGCGACTTATAATAAGTATGAATTTACTTACAGCCAAATTATGAGTAAATAATGAAGATAGCTTTATATAGCACGCATATATTGTGGCCTACACATCATGAAACTGATTTAGAAATTATGCAATCTCTATTAGATGAGGGTTGCGAAATAACTAACATGAGTTGTAATGGTAGCTTACGTAGTTGCGAAATACTTAATGAGGCTGTTTTTCAGCAACAAAATACTAATTATAAACAGCAACAACAAAGCAATTGTAA
>JAPLER010000222.1 GCA_026391115.1 Bacteroidota bacterium
AGAGTGTAGTTAAAAGAGTAAGTAATAAGAAGTAAATTTTTGTCTTGTTTTTTAAAAAGTAAACTATCATTATCAATTAAATTTGTCTATTCACTCTATTAGAAGACAAATATTTATAAACTTGGCATTTTATGCCAGAATTTTTAATAATAATCGTCCAAACACTTAGAAAATTGTTTTATGCAAAAATCGAAATGGAAATTATGCTTTGTTATTGCTTTATGTTTTGTAACTAACATAATACTTGCACATAATATTGATATGGGTACTGCCTTGCCCAGGAATTGGACTTTAGTAAAGGAAAATAAAAGTTTTGAAGGATACTTTTATATTTATAAAAATGGAAATGTATATATAGATGTAGATAATAAAATAGTCAATTATCCATTAAATGCTTTTTGCAAAGAAGACCAAAACTTTACACTTAAAAAAGATGCTTATATCCGTAAAGTAAATAATGATTTACAAATAACTCAACTTACAGCCAGCGAAAAAGAACAACAAAATAAAAATACGCTAACCTTGCTTTTGGTATTTGCAGGCATTGCTATTGTTGGCTGGAGTGTTCAAAGTATTCTTACAAAAAAACACTTGACTTATGCATACAGCACTTTAGCTATTGTATCAGTTGCTGGTTCATTGGCATTTAGTGTAAAAAACTATCGCTCTGCAAAAAGTGTAACATCCCCTTACTTTATGGACTCTGCTTTTACACCATTTAAACCAGCTATTAATACTAGTTGGGATGCCAATTATTTTTATGTTGAGTCAAAGGGAATACCTAATCACGGTATGATGACAGGCATCACCAAATGGCAACAACAAGTTCCTATTCCACAATGTTATACTGGTACAAATGCCTGGAGCATTCCTTTAAATCCAACCATTTCTGCATCGCCAGTTCCTGTAAATCAGTATCATTTTTTGCGTGGTGCTGTTGCAATTGCTGCAAATGGTGTGGCCATTTTTAATCCATATACCAACACAGGAGTCGATGCTTTGGTTGATGGACAATTAGATAATTGGGGTGGGCATTGTGGTAGAGCAGATGATTATCATTATCACATTGCACCATTAAGTTTATATAGTTTAGGACAAACGCCCGAAACACGACCTTGTGCTTTTGCTTTAGATGGTTTTGCTGTGTATGGTAGCAAAGAACCAGATGGTAGTAATATGGCTACATTAGATAGCTGTCACGGTCACTATGGTAGCAATGGAGTATATCATTATCACGGTACAGTTGCTGCACCATATATGATTGGTTATATGGTAGGTAGTGTAACCGAAGATGCTACTTTGCAAATTATTCCACAAGCTGCAGCAAAACCTGTTCGTCCATCATTAACACCATTAACTGGAGCTATCATTACAGCTTGTGTGTCTAATGGAACCAACAATGGCTATAATTTAACTTATACCAAAAGTGGACAAAACTATAATGTAAATTATAGCTGGACTACCAATGTTTATACCTATAATTTTGTTTCGCCAACAGGCACAACAACTTCAACTTACAATGGCTTTACACAATGTGCTATTGTAACACCCTTAAAGCTAATAAGCTTTAACGCTACTAAAAATAATTCTGTAATTAAATTAGATTGGACTACAAACAATGAAGTCAATACAAAAGCTTTTGAGGTAGAAAGAAGCAATAATAATATTACCTGGAGAAACATTGGAACTGTAGCTGCAAAAAATATGATGGGTGCAA
>JAPLER010000131.1 GCA_026391115.1 Bacteroidota bacterium
TTTAAAGTGAAATTTCCAAATTTAATACATTCAATATCTACCAAACTACTTAAAAAACTAGAATAAGTTACCATATTGTTACTTTGTGTTTGGGTGCAAATATTGGTTTATAATCCTTTACTTTGTAAAAAAAAATCTTGTTAAATATTTTACCCAACCTTACTACAACTCTAGCTGGTAAAGCTTTGCAAAGTTGTTTAATGAATGCTTCAGGAGTTTTTTGTACAGAAAAAGATGAATTGCTTCAATTGGTAAATGCAAGTTCTGGAGCAGTTGTTACTAAAAGTTGTACACTTGAATATCGTGCAGGAAATCCTAGTCCACGCTATGCCGATATTCCTTTTGGCTCAATCAATTCAATGGGTTTACCCAATAATGGTATTCAATACTATTTAAATTTTATTGACGAAGTAGAAAAACAAAGCGATAAATTAGTTATTCTTTCTATTGCTGGATTATCTCATCAAGAAAATATTGAACTTCTAAAAATAGCTAATCAATCTAATGCTTTGCAATTAATAGAATTGAATTTAAGTTGTCCCAATATTGCAGGCAAACCACAAACAGGATATGACTTTGTTGCTTCTAGAGATTTACTGCAAAAAGCTTTTGAAGTATGCCAAAAACCAATAGGAGTGAAGCTACCACCATATTTTGATATGGTTCATTTTGATGAAATGGCAAGTGTGTTAAATGATTTTCCAATTGCCTACATCTGTTGTGTAAATAGTATTGGCAACGGTTTAGTTATTGATAAAAATACTGATGCAACTATAATAAAACCTAAAAATGGTTTTGGTGGTGTTGGAGGTTTATATATAAAACCAACAGCCTTAGCTAATGTAAATAAGTTTTATGAATTATTACCTCACGTTGATATTGTGGGTTGTGGTGGTGTGCAAAATGGACAAGATGCTTACGAACATATTTTATGTGGAGCATCTATGATACAAATAGGAACAACCCTTTGGCAACAAGGCATTTCTTGCTTTGCAAGAATTGAAAATGAGTTGCTACAGATTCTGCAACAAAAGGGATATACTTCTATAAAAGAATTTAAAGGAAAATTAGGTAGAATATAGAACGACTATATAATGTCCATTCCTTTTACAAAATGAGTGCAAACACCTGGCAAAGCCAACCAAATTTTTTTAAATTGTAGATTGCGAAGATAAGGTGCTGTATTATTTCCTAAAATATTTTTTCTAAAGTTTGTTTATTAAAGTGCATTTAAACTTTGTATGACAATTGAACATATGGTTTCAATTTCTTCTATTGTTGTACAAAGTGGTGGAGCAATACGAATTGAACTAGATGCAAACAAAAACCAATCGGTTATCAATCCATTTTTTACACAATGATGAGCTACTTGTTTGCAAGTTTCAAAATCTTCTACTTCAATAGCAGCCCATAAGCCAGCAGTATTGATTTTTTTTATTTTATAGTGTTGTAATTTTTCTTTTAAAATATTCTCTTTCGCCTCAACTTCATTTATCCAATTACTTTCTAATAAAACTTCTAATGCAGCTTTGCCAGCAACACAACTTACAGGATGACCACCAAAAGTTGTAATATGACCCAAAACAGGATTGTAGGTTAGTGTATCCATCAGTTTTTTATTGGCAATAAAAGCACCTAATGGCATTCCTCCACCTAAAGCCTTACCAAGTAATAAAATATCTGGAATAACATTGAATTGTTGAAAGGCAAATAAACTTCCTATTCTACCAAATCCAGTTTGTATTTCATCAAATACAAGCAAGCAACAGTTTTCATTACATTTTTCTCTAATTAGCTTAAGCCAGTTTTCATTTGGTTTTACTACACCAGCTTCTGCTTGTACAGGTTCGAGAATAATACAAGCAGTATCTTTATCAATAGCATCAATAGCTTCTTGAGTATTATAATCATAATGATGAATATCTGGCAACAGAGGTCTAAATGCATTTCTCCAATATTCATCGCCCATTAAACTTAAAGCACCTTGTGTGCTGCCATGATATGATTTATTAAAGCAAATTATTTTACTTTTATTGGTGATTCTCTTAGCCAATTTCATTGCACCTTCAACAGCTTCTGCACCACTATTTGTAAAATATACACAGTTTAAACTTTGAGGTAAATTATCTGTTAAAACCCTGGCATATGCCGTTTGAGGTTGTTCTATAAATTCACCATAAACAATTAAGTGCATATACTGTGCTACCTGCTGCTGAACAGCTTCAACAACTTTTGGATGACTGTGTCCAATATTAGCTACACTAAATCCAGAAATGCCATCAATGTATTTTTTGCCATTGGTATCGTACATATAAATACCATCAGCCTTTACAATTTCTAATGCAATAGGTTCTGGCGATGTTTGTGCAATGTGTTGAAGAAATATTTGTCTTGGGTTCAAAGCAATTTGTTTAGTTATAAGTATAAAATCCTTTTCCTGTTTTTTTGCCTAATTCATTTGCCAATACTTTTTGTTGCTGTACAATGCTTGGCTTCAATCTTTGTGGTTTGCCCATTGCTTCATAAACAATGTTACTTACTCCAAAATTAATATCCATTCCAATCAAGTCCATAAGCTTAAATGGGCCCATTTTAAATCCTGCATTTTCCATTACAGCATCTACAGTTTCAATTGTAGCAAGGTTTAATTCAATTAGTTTCATTGCTTCTAAATAGTAATGTCTAGCCACACGATTTACAATAAATCCTGGTGAATCTTTGCATACTACAGCAACCTTATTCATTTGTTTGCAAACCTGCAAAATGCTTTCTACCACTTTGTTTGAAGTGTGTTCTGTTTTAATTACTTCAATAAAAAAATGCATACCAATAACACGTTCGGGATGTGAAATTTCTTTTGCTATTTCTAATATAGAAATTGAAGAAGTATTGGTTGCTAGAATTGTAGCCTTGTTATTTACTTGTGCTAACTGATTAAATAAATTAACCTTTATATCTTTCTTCTCAACTATAGCTTCAATAACTATATCTGCAATACAATTATTAATATTACTTGTAAAAACTAGATTGTTAAGAGTACTTGCTTGTTGTTCTGTTGAAATTTTATTTTTATCAACTAGCATTTGCAGGCTTATTTCAATACTTGCCTTACTTTTTTCAAGCATTGCGTCACTAACATCAAATTGAATAGCTTTAAAGCCAGATTGTGCAGCAACTTGTGAAATGCCACTTCCCATTGTGCCTGCACCACAAATACATATCGTTGTCATTTGTAAAATTTTACTAGTAAATGTAAATAAAAAAGAGTGTCAAATATAGACACTCTTTTTACAAGATTTTTGAAAGCAATTACCAACCTGCTTTTACTGTATTTTTTTTAAGTGCAAATAAACGTGTGATATTAAATCCAAAATGAATATCGCCATCACCCCATTTGCCAGTAGTATTTGTAATAAAACTTCTTTCTGTCATACCAGTAGAATTGGTAAAATGCTATTGAAATACGTGACCGCCAGTCTCAATATCTACACCAAAAGAAAGCGAATTTTGTCTATCTGTAAGTTTATCAAATTGATAAAAGTAATCGCCTGTAATAGCCACCCTTTTTGAAATTTTTACTCTGCCACCAATGCCTAAAGAAAGTAAATTGTTTTTTTCTTTTTTCCATTCAACCATATTTATATGTACTAAAGTTGGACTTAATTGAAAAGAAATGGCATCGTTGAATTTACGTGCAATTAATAATTGATGAGCATAAGACATTCTGTTGCTAAAGCTGATATCTTCACTACCTTTTAAAGTATAATGCATAGCACTACCTAAGTAAGTAAGTGTAATTGGCATATTATTTTTTCCCGAAGATTGACGTAATATTTTATATTTAACAAAACCATCAATTTCTTTATCTACTGTACTTCTGCCTATTCCTATCATTAATCTATTTGTAACACCATAGTCTAAACCAATTCTCATTGTGGCATTATCTAAGCCAAATAAATTATAGCTACCACTATTTAATGTTCCAAAGCGATGAGCAATTCTAAAGTCTAAATTGTTTTTGCCTATAGTTTCAATTGAATGACCATTTACAACTCTTGTACTTTTAAATGTTGCACTTGCATAATCTGTTGTATTTGCTGCAACTGCTTTAGATTCATTATCTAAGTCGGCAAATAAATCTACTTTTTTAGTTGAATCTGATTGCTGTGCTTGAGAAACATTACAAAATGCTACAACAGCAATTAAAAATGTCGAATACTTTTTTATCATTATTAATCTTTTTAAGTCAATATAGACTTGTTTTTAATCTAATTTACAAGAAACTGTTGTTACTACTTCGCTGGCTATTTTATCACCAATATACTCGCCTTTAATGCCATACTCTTTTACCTTGATATTAAATTTACTATTTAACACAACTTTTCCAGCTTTAACTGTAATAGTTCCTTTTTCAGTGATTTTTTTTGTAACACCGTGTATTGTTAAATCTCCTGTTACTGTAATATTATACACACCATCTTTCGCAAAATCAACACTTGCAATATTTGAAATGTTACCTTTAAAATCTGCTTTTGGAAATTTTGTACTCACCATATAATTCTCATTAAAGTGATCTTCCATTAATGAATTATCGAATTTGAACCCTTTTATTAAAGCTAAGAAACCAATTTGCCCTGTTTTACTATTAACTCTACAAATAGCTTGAGAATTGGTAGCTTCAATTTCTTCTACACCACCAGTGGCAGTAAATTTAATAACACCACTTTTAGTTGCATATACTTTTTCTTGTGCATTTGCAAATGATATAGTTGCAACACCTAATAGAATTAAAAATATTTTTTTCATATATTTTTTTTTTAATGTAATATAATAATTGTGCCAATATTAGTTATTCATTGCTCCTTCAAAAATCCAATGTTCAATTTTTGCAATGTCGCATACACTTAGCTTGTTTGCATTTTTAGGCATTGGGTTGGTATTGTGCTTTACGTCATTTAACAATCTACCACCATCTCCACCATTTGCAACACTTGTTGTATCTACCCAAGTCATAACGTCGTTATAATTATCGAGCACATAGTTACTTCCAAGTGTCGGTGCATTTGCTGTTGAATGGCAACTATTACATTGTGCATCTAATATTGGTTTAACCACTTTGCTGTAAGATACATTTACAGAGTCGCAAGAAAATAATACTTCCTTACTATTGTTTTCGCAGCTGGTAGTCAT
>JAPLER010000381.1 GCA_026391115.1 Bacteroidota bacterium
ATTTTTGATAATATTTTGAATTGATTAATTGAAACTGATAATCGAAATTTGTTTTTTCAATACCATAAGTAATAATATTTTTCTCACTTAATAATTTCAACAATTTTAAAAAACCTAAACGTGCTGCTATATTATAATCTCCATTACTAAATGCAGATTCTATTTGCTTGTTATAGTCAATTTCAAAAATATTATCGTAGTTAATTTCATCATCAATAACAATAGATTTACCTCGTTTAGCAAACATATTAATGTTGTTATCTTTTATATACATTACAATAACAACAACCAAAAAAACGATAATAATTGTCCATATAATTACATTTAAAAATGAGGAACTAACTGTAGATTTTCTAGTAGTTGAATAGTCATCTTCACTATCTTTTGATGTAGTTACAGTATCTGCTTTTTGTGAATTTTTATTTCTATTAAATCTAGAATTATTTTCATCAATTGGATAAATAAAATCCGCTTGTTTTTTATGAAAAGCTATACTATCATCAGCATAAAACCTAGTATCTACTTTAAATGTATCATACTGTACATTTTCAAAATACAATACATTTTTCTTTTCAACATCATCTTCAACAATGTTCTCTGCTGTATCTTTTTTTACACTAGCTACAGAATCATTTTCAACAAATTCTTCTGTTTGTTGTGCAATAGTTTTATTACTAAGTGTAATTAGAATTATAGGTAATATGAAAAAATATTTACTCAAAATTATTTTTAACCTTTCTTTTTACTACAAATGGATATACAACAAAATACGATACTATAAAAGCTAATGAAATTAATAGAATTAAAACGTTTAACCAAACAGGCATTGTGTTGTAATAACGTGTTACAAGTCCTTCAAACATAGCAGCCATAAACAATACAGGCATTACAGCACCAATAATTATTTTTAACCCTTCTTTGGCACCTTGTTTAAAAGCAGCCAATCTTGTTAAGCTACCAGGGAATAACCAACTTTTTCCTAGAACCATTCCTGCAGCAGCAGCCATTATAAAACTATAAATTTCTAAAGTTCCATGAATCATTACAGCCAATATAAAACTTAAGCCCATACCGTGTTTGAAAAACATTACGTGGAAACCTCCCACCATTACTCCAAAATTCAATAAACTTTTGATAGTAAGAAATGGAAATATCAATCCCTCCAAAAAATCTGTAAATGCAACGTGAATATTATTAACCATAATACCCAAGAACATTAACACATTATTATCTCTTTGATAAACACCAAACGGATTCCCTTGTTCAATATTTTTTTCAGTCATTCTTATATAATCACTACCAAGTATATCAGAAATAATGCTTTCGTCCTTAATAGCACTATAAAATCCAATAGCATAAAACAACATAAAAAGTAAGAAGCAAGATAGCAATGTTTTATGATGTTTTGCAATGGTAAGTGGCAACTCGGTTTTATAAAAAGTTATAACTCTATTTTGCTCTTCTTTCCTATTTTGATAAATAGTTAAATACCTTTTAGATGCTTCAGTATTAAGGAATGTAGTGGTTTTACTTGTAGGGTAAAAAGTTTTTGAGTAACCCAAATCATCAACTAATTGTGTAAATTCTCCAGCCATTTCGTCAATGTCTTCTTCTGGCATATAAGCCATTTTTTCCCAGCGGTCTTTATTCTTTTTAATAAATAATGCTTCACGCATTTGGTTAAAATTTTGCCCAAAATAGGGGAATAAGTAATCATAGAAAAATATGCGATTAAATAAATACAATTGTTTATTTGCACATCATAAATAAGTTATTGCATTGTGACAAAACAAGAACTGCGTACTAGATATTTACAAGAAAGAAAAAATATTGCACCAAAACTAAAATTGCAATACGATGATTTAATGTTATTACAATTTCAGCAGTTCAATTTCAATACTATAAAAAGTGTTTTAACTTATTGGGGAATGCAACAAAATAATGAGCCAAATACACATTTATTTTCATCTTATTTGCGTCATATTTTACCGAATTTACAAATAGCTTACCCTGTTTCTAATTTTATCACAAACGAAATGAAAGCCATTTTAATTGATGAAGAAACTGTTTATAGAACAAATGAATATGGTATAACTGAGCCTAAATTTGGAAAAGAGATAAAGGCAAATGAAATTGATTTGGTTTTAGTGCCAATGATAATTTGTGACACCGAGGGCTACAGAGTTGGCTATGGCAAAGGGTTCTACGATAAATTCCTTGCAGAGTGCAGTAAAAATATTATTACAATTGGATTTAGTTATTTTGAACCCATTAATAAAATTGATGATGTAAACGAGTTTGATATACCTTTATGCTGTTGTATAACACCAAATACTATTTATGAATTTTAAACCCCTAACCCCTAAAGGGGGATTTAGTAAACTGGATAAAATTTATACATAAATAATTAATAACTAAAATCCCTCAGGGATAGATGAATCATAACAATATTTTTTTAAAATCATTTCGTGTTTTGCTGCTTCCATTTTCTATTATTTATGGATGTGTTGTTGCAATAAGAAATTATTTATTTGATAGAAATACACTTAAAAGTTCCACCTTTAATTTCCCTATTATTTGTGTAGGCAATCTTGCTGTTGGTGGCACAGGTAAAAGCCCAATGGTAGAATATTTGGTAAGGCTTTTAAAAGATGAATTTGCAATAGCAACATTAAGCAGAGGTTATAAACGTAAAACAAAAGGCTATGTTTTAGCAAGTGAAAAAACAACAGCTTTAGAAATTGGCGATGAACCAATGCAGTTTCATTTAAAGTTTCCTGAAGTAGCTGTGGCTGTTGGCGAAGAGCGTGTTGTTGCTGTTCCACATTTATTGCAAGATAAGCCCAATTTGCAAGCCATTATCTTAGATGATGCTTTTCAGCACAGACAAATTAATGCAGGATTTAATATTTTATTAACCGAATATGCCAATCGCTTTACATATGATTTCTTTTTGCCTACTGGTGATTTAAGAGATGAAAGAAAATCTTACAAACGAGCTAACATAATTGTTGTAACTAAGTGTCCTGCTGAAATTAATGAAATAAAAAAGAAAAAATTATTGTATGAAATACACGCTTGGCCTGGGCAGCAAGTATTTTTTACAAAAATAAATTATGCTACACCTTATCATATTTTTGATAAAAACAAGACATTTGAATTAACGGGCAAAGAAGAAGTTTTGTTGGTTTGTGGTATTGCAAATCCTAAACCTTTAAAAGATTATTTACACAATAAGACACACACTTATTATCAAATAAATTTTAGTGACCATCATATTTTTAATATTGATGATTTGAATAATATTAAAAAGAAATTTGAAGGTATTGACGCAAAAAATAAAATCATTCTAACAACAGAAAAAGATGCTGTAAGGTTTGTTAAATTTGATAAAGAATTAAATGAATTGCCCATTTATGTATTACCAATAACACACGAGTTTTTATTTAATGAAGGAGACCTTTTTGACAAAACTGTATTAAACTACATTAAAAATCATTATAAACTAAAAGAAGAAAGCAAAGAAATTGAAAAATAAAAAAAATAGTAACGCAACAACAGCAACACTTAAAGGTACATTAGAAATTACACGTAGTGGAATTGGTTATGTTGTTATTGCAAATGGAACAGGCGATGTTATTGTTCGCCCAAACGACTTTAACAGAGCTTTAAATGGCGATACAGTAAGAGTAAAAGTTACTAAGGAAAATTTAAGAACTAATAGAAAAGAAGGAATTATAATAGACATTGTTGAAAGAAAGCAAATTGATTTTATAGGTCACATACAAATAAATCCCAAACACGCATTTTTTGTTGCTGATACCAATAAGTCAATGCCAGATTTTTATATCCCTCTAGATAAAATTAATGGAGCAATTGATAAACAAAAAGTAGTTGCAAGATTAACACGCTGGGAAAAAGATGATAAAAAGCCAATAGGTGAAATTATAGAAGTAATTAAAGCAGAAGACGAAAGTAATTTTGCAATGAAAGAGATTTTAACAGAAAATGGTTTTCCTCTTTCTTTTCCAGATGAGGTAATGACTGAAGCAAACGCCTTACCTGAAACACTTGATGAAATTGAAATTGCTAATAGAATTGATTTTAGAGAAACTTTAACTTTTACAATTGACCCTACTGATGCAAAAGATTTTGATGATGCTATTTCTATCAAAAAAATAAAAAATGATTTGTATGAAATTGGTGTTCATATTGCTGATGTAAGTCATTATGTTTTGCCAAATACCAAACTAGATGAGGAAGCCTACAAACGAGCAACATCAGTGTATTTGCCAGATAGAGTAAACCCAATGTTGCCAGAAAAAATAAGTAATGAATTATGTTCTCTTCGCCCACATGAAGACAAATTTACTTTTAGTGCAATCTTTGAAATAAATACAAAAGCAGAAGTTAAAAAAACAACTTTATGCAAAACTGTTATTCATTCAAATCATAGATATAGTTACGAAGATGTACAAGAAATTATAGAAGGAAGAGATGAAAGTAATGAGTATAAAGAAGAAGTATTATTATTAAACAAAATCTCTCAAACACTTCGTAAGCAAAGGTTTTCAAAAGGTGCAATAAATTTTAGTAGCAAAGAAGTTAGGTTTCAATTAGACGAAACAGGAAAGCCAATTGCTGTTATAATAAAAGAAAGTAAAGAAGCTCATCAGCTTATTGAAGAATTAATGTTGCTTGCCAACAAAGCTGTTGCACATTTTGTTGCAAATAAGAAATTCAAAAATGCAGATATACCTTTTCCATATCGAGTACACGATACGCCAGATGAAACTAAGCTTGCACCATTTATAGCTTTTGCAAAAAAATATGGTCATAAATTTGATACATCTTCGCCAGAAAAAGTTGCAACAAGCTTTAATCAATTACTTGACGATGCACGTGGCAAGCCAGAACAGCAAGTGCTTGAAACCCTTGGCATTCGTACAATGGCAAAGGCAACATACACTACTAGCAATATTGGACACTATGGTTTAGCATTTGAATATTATGCTCATTTTACCTCACCAATTCGTCGTTATCCAGATGTATTAGTTCATAGAGTTTTACAAAGTATTTTGCAAGATAAAATTATCATTGATGATAAAATGGAAGAAAAATGTGTGCATTGTAGTTTAATGGAACGTGCAGCTATGGATAGTGAACGTGCTGGCAATAAATACAAACAAGTTGAGTTTATGAGAGATAAACTTGGGCAAACTTTTGAAGGTGTAATTAGCGGTGTTGCTGCATTTGGTTTTTGGGTAGAAACACTTGAACATAAGTGTGAAGGTTTGGTAAGCATTACAACTTTAAGCGATTATGATGATTTTAGGCTTGTTGAAACTGATTATAGCCTTGTGGGCAAACGTAGTGGTCGCAAATTTAAAATGGGCGATAAAATAAATATACTTGTAGTTGCTGCAAACTTAGATAAACGCCAACTAGATTATGAATGGGTTTTGGAAAAGAGTAAATAATAATTATTCAACCTTACTACTACCCTTTTCAATTTCAATTTTAACTTGCTTACTGCCATCTTCTTTTTTTGTTGTAGTAACAATAATTATTGAGGCTGCTGCTTGGGAAGTGGCTGGTACAAAGAACTTTTCAACAACTATGTTGTTTAGTTTGTTGACAGCTTGCGTTATAGCTATATCATCAATGTTTATGCTGCTGTCTACTAGTTCTGAATTCTCTGAATTTTTTACAACAGTATAATCATTTTTATTTTCAATAGCATTGGCTAAATCTGTAAATCCTTGTTGAATAACTTTATTAACTGCAAAATATTCGCCCTGAGTAACCACATTATTTTGATGCTTAAAGGCTATTGATTGAAATTGTATTTTACTAGCAGTTGATGATTTATCAGCTTCAACAATAACAGCTTTTACGTTACTATTTATCATTCCAATCAGTCCAAATAATGAAAGGCCAAAAAACAACGTCAACAAAAATTGAAGGCTGAAATTCTTTTTACTGCTATTGAAATTTTCTCCATAAAACATTCTATTCACTCTGTATAGCAAGTGCTGTTTTGTTTCAAAAGCACCTAAACTAGTTGCATAAATTTGGGGATTAGTTTGTGTTTTAGCAATATTTAAAAGTGCTTGAGCATATTGAGATGTTTCAAATGGATAATTAATAACAAAATCATCGCAACATAATTCTCTTTCAGCAAAGATTTCTTTATTAAATAATTTACTAAATGGATTAAAACACATTATCGTTTCTATAATTAGTAGCAAAATATTAATTATATAATCTTGTCTTTTTATATGTGCTAATTCATGTATTAGAATTGCTTCAAGCTGTTGTGCAGATAAATTATTGATAGCAGCAATTGGTACTATAATTATAGGTTTTAAAAAACCAATTGTAAAAGGAACAACATTATTAGTTGTTGTTTTTAATACTATTCTTTTTGAAATATGAAGTTTCGTTGCAACCTCATTTACAAATTCATTCCATTGAATTGATGTGTAGTTTTGATACGATTTTGCTTGATGATTAGTATGATAAAATTGAATAACAAATTTTATTAAAAATACCAATACAAAGAATAAATAAATTACACTTAGTAAAGGAAAAAATTTAGAAATGAACTCAGTATTTTGGATTGAATTAATGAGTATAAAACCAGTAAAATCAACTATTCTTTCATTAACAATTGCCTTGAAAAAAGTGAAGACAAACCAACTACATCCTAATAATTGTAGAGTAGTTAAAATAATATACTTAGATTTTGAAGTTATTTTAAAAACTGCAATAAAAGTTTGATAAGAAATCCATAAAAAAGCCATTTGCCATAAACTATTTATTAAAGCAAATGCTAATGAATTTAAAAACTGGTTTATAAAAACATTTTGCATAAACTATTTATTTTTAATTCTATCAAGTAATGCTTGTATCTCTTCTATTTCATTTTCGGTTGGTGTGTGATTACCCAATGCTTGCATAACTAGCTGTGTAGATGAACCTGCAAAAAAAGTATCTATAAATTTGGGTAAAAACTGTTGCTGCCCTTGCTCTCTGCTCACATTAGGTGTGTATATATGTATCTTGCTAGAGTTATCTCTTAATAATAATTTTTTTTCATACATTATTTGCATCAACTTTAATGTATTGGTATAACCAGCATCTTTTGTCAAAGACAGTTCTTCGTGAACTTCTCTAACACTAGCCTGATTTTTTTTCCATAAAATTCTCAGTATATCGAGTTCGCTTTCTGTAGGTTTCTGTAATTTTAACATCACGTACGATTTTTTTCGTACGCAATTTTACGAGGAATATTTCT
>JAPLER010000078.1 GCA_026391115.1 Bacteroidota bacterium
AAACAGAAAGACTACTGATACAACCATTAACAAACACTCACAAGCATTTTATTTTCGAATTGCTAAATACAGCTGGTTGGATTGAATTTATTGGCAACAGAAACATTAATACTATTGATGATGCTGTTGCATATATTGAAAGAATTATTACTAATAAAAATGTTCAATATTCTGTAGTTACATTACAAGAAAATTTACAACCAATAGGCATTATAACCTTTATAAAAAAAGATTACTTAGAGCATCACGATATTGGTTTTGCCTTCTTGCCACAATATGGCAAACAAGGTTTTGCTTATGAAGCTGCAAATGCCTTTTTGCAACATCATCAACAATTGCAGAATACTATTTTGGCAACTACAATTCCATCAAATATCAACTCCATCAATCTACTTAAAAAGCTTGGATTTATATATGAGCAGCAAATAGAAGATGAAAATGAAATTTTGCAGGTATATAAAAAGACAAGCAATTAGTAATATCATTGCATAAATGCTGTTATGCATTTTAATTGTTTTAAATAAAAGATTATGAAAAAGGCTAATATAAAAGGATTTGAAAAGTTTATAAATAAAGAAAGTACTGGTGCAAAAAAGAAAGAAGAATTTAGACAAGCCAAAAGGCAAATGAAAGCAGAAAGACGTGAAGCTGGACGTATTGCACACCAAGAAAAAATTGCCAAAGTTAATGGCACATTTGTTCCAAAAGAGAATACAAAAAACAGCAAACCCATTAACAAAAAATTTGCTGAGGGCAAGGTAGAAAAAATGGTTGGCGAAAAACCCAATACGGAATTAATGCCTTTAAATAAATTTATTGCACACGCTGGTATTTGTGGACGTAGAGAAGCTGCTGAACTAATAAAAAAAGGCGAAGTAAGTGTAAATGGAACTGTGGTTAACGAGCCAGGATTTAAAGTAAGTGAACAAGACATTGTAAAACATAGAGGCAAAAAATTACTTGCAAAAACAACTGCAGTTTACATTTTACTCAACAAACCCAAAGATTACATTACCACACTTGAAGATCCTAAAGGCAGAAAAACTGTATTAGATTTAATTAAAGGTGCAACACCAGAACGTGTGTATCCTGTGGGTAGATTGGATAGAAATACAACTGGAGTTTTATTACTTACCAATGATGGCGAATTGGCTCAAAAATTAACTCACCCTAGCTATGAGATTAAAAAGATTTATGAAGTAACATTAGATAAAGACCTTACCAAGAAAGACTTTGAAAGTATTTTGACAGGCTTGCCACTTGAAGATGGTATTGCAAAAGCAGATGTATTGAGTTTTGTTGATGCTAAAGCCAAAAATGTAATTGGTATTGAAATACACAACGGCAAAAACAGAATTGTAAGAAGAATGTTTGAACACCTTGGTTACTCTGTTGAAAAATTAGACAGGGTTTTATTTGCCAACTTAACCAAGAAAAATGTGCACAGAGGCAGATGGAGAATGTTGTCTGAAAAAGAAGTGAGGTTGCTTAAATTTATGAATAAAAGTTTTGTTAAAAAAGTGAAGCCCACTCAAGCTAGTAGTTAATAGCTAGTGGCTAGTGTTATTTAATTGCTAATAATTTAGTGTATGTTAACCTTATCTCATAAGAAACTAGAGGTTTATACTATTTCTCTAAACCTAATCAAAGAAGTTTATTTCATTACTAGCCATTTTCCTGCTGAGGAAAAGTTTGGTTTGACTACACAAATAAAACGAGCAGCCGTTTCCATTAGCTGCAATATTGCAGAAGGTGCAGGAAGAATATCAAAACAAGAAAAGAAAAGATTTTTTGAAATAGCACGAAGCTCCTGTGTTGAAGTCGATACGCAACTTGAAATTGCTATAATGCTTAATTACATTGAAATAAACGAAATAGAGTCACTCAATAAAAATATAGAATCAGTTTTTAAAATACTTTCAAAACTAATTACCAACCTAACCACTAGCAACTAGCCACTTACCACTAGCCTAAAAAATATGAAATACAAAGACTTAGATATTATTTTCGAAAACAACGATTTTATTGCCATCAATAAGCCAGCAGGCTTGTTTAGTGTGCCTGATAGAAGCGGAAAAGAAACCTCTTTAAAACAAGTTATTGAACAAGAGTTTGAGAAAATTTATATTGTACATAGATTAGATAAAGAAACAAGCGGCATTATAATATTTGCTAAAAATGCTATTGTTCATAAGGCTTTGAGCGAAATGTTTGAACATAGAAAAATTGAAAAATACTACGTGGGTTTGGTAAATGGTAGCTTATACAACCAAACAGGTACTATTGATGCAGCCATTGCAGAACACCATACCAACAAAGGGCAAATGATGACTTCTACCAAAGGAAAAGCATCATTAACTAATTATGAAGTACTAAAAGATTACAAATTATACAGTTGGGTAAAATTTAGAATTCACACAGGGCGTATGCATCAAATAAGAGTGCATAGTAAACACATTGGACACGCTATTGTATGCGATAGTTTATATGGAGATGGTAAACCAGTTTTATTATCAGCTTTTAAAAAGAAATATAAATTGTCTAAAAATGAATTGGACGAAACACCCATATTATCAAGGGTTGGGCTGCACGCCTACCAACTTATTTTTGAATGGAATGATAAAAAAATAGACCTGATAGCAGAGCCTCCAAAAGACCTTAGAGCATTGCTGCAACAGCTTGAAAAAAATGCTAAATAGTTTTATTAAAAAAGGTGAGCAATATTGCTCACCTTTTTTAATAATCAATTATAGAATAAAAATTATTGTACTCGTTTTATTCTGAATGAACCTGAGATTGCAGTTATAATTGTTGAAGAGTCTCTCACTACATTACCACTAAAAGTACCTGCAATATAACCACCCACATTACCGTACTCAGTAATAGTAACTGTTGTGCCTTGTACTGATGTGTATGAGGTCATTAAAGCATCTGAGTGTGTTAGATTCAAATTAAAAGTTCCAATGTTGTTACCACTAAAGTTAGCATTAAAATTACCATAAGGGTTAAATGCCATACCAGATAAATATGTACCAGCACCAGCAATGTTATAAGCAGTTAAAGAATCCTTAGCATTATAAGTAGTGTTGCCAATTGTATAATTTAAGAACTCAGTAAGGCTAACTCCACAAGCTTGCACAGTACCAAAATTAATTGTATTGTTTATAACACTAACTGCAATTGGTGTTGCATTTTGTTGATGGTTCACAGTATCTTCTACATTAAGATAACCAGATGTAACATTCCCACAGTTAGTTATACTTCCTAGAACATTTCCATTAATAATGTTTAACCTTGTACCAGGTGTAGCACCTCCAAGTATTAAAGTTGCTATGCCATTAACATTATTATTGTTACAATCTTTTACAGTTCCTGTAACTGATACAGTGTTTGCAATTGGAACTGTTACACTAATTACACCTGCATTATAATCAGTACTAAAAGGTCCAATTTGTGTTGAATCAATTAATACCTGATTTTGACAATTATCATAATAATATACTTTTCTGGTTAATATTTTATTGGCTTGAACATAAACGTTAAGTCCTCCACCAGGAGCTTGTAAGTAATAAGTTTGAGTGGAATCTCCAGTAAAAGTGACACGCAATGTGCCGTTAATTGTAGCACCATTTTGGTTAACAAATCCAGCAATATAACGAACAATATTTTGCACACCACAAGCTTTTACAGTACCTACATTAAAGGTGCCAGCACCTGTAACATTTACAGTTATTGGTGTTGCATTTTGTTTAAGTGTGTTTAAATCAAATACAGTAACTGTTGCTGTAGTAGCAGGTACTGCACTGCAATAGGTAATGCTTTTATTAAAACTACCATTGTTTATTTGTGTGTAGTAAGTGTTGCCATTGGCTAATTTTATTAAAGCATAGCCATTAACTACTGCTGTGTTGCTACAATCGTTTACTGTGCCTTTTATAGTAATACTTGTAGTAGTAAGATTTGCAACGTTTACAGTTATAGTTCCTAAATCTGTATTTTGTGTAAATGAGCCAACTGTTGTGTCAAGTAAGGTTGAGTAACTACCACTACAATAGTTTTTATTAACTATTGTAGCTACAATATTTTTATTGGCAGGAATATTACCAGTTATAGAACCATCACTTGCAGTCCAACCACTTCCACCACCACCGCCCCAGCCTGCACTGGTAATAAAATAAACGTGATAGTTATCAAGTGCATTACCATTTTGGTCAACAAATTTTGCAGTTAAAGTTATTGGCCCACCACCATAATCACAATTCCACCAGGTAAAATGAGCCACATCACCTACATAATTGTTACCAGTTTTAGTAGCAGTTCCTTCTTCTACCCACAACCCTTTTGTTTCATCAAAAAACCAAAGCGGTATAGTTGTGGGTGCCTGACTTTGTGTAGCAGCTGCAATAGGAAAAGTAATGGTTGCTTTTTTACCACTTGCCAATTGCAAAGCCTCGCCATTACTACCTTGTAACTCTACAGCCATCATACCATAGCTGGTTAATACTTGCTCGTTATTGCTTGTATTAATACCACGCAAATCACCTGGCATTTCTGTAACACAATTGTTGCTGGTTGGGTCTAAAAAATAAGCTGCTACTTTTACACTACCAGTATAAGCAGCACCACTTTTAGTCACCACCGCATTAGCAGGAAACACAATGTTACCACCTGTAGCAACAGTAATAGTACCACCACTTGCATTGGTAAAGTTGCCACTTTCTGTTTTCTTTACAAGTTGTATTACAATATTATTTACTACTTTTTCTTTAGGTTTAATGGTTCTGCTACCAGCAAAATAACCTGCTTTGGTAGCTTTAATTAATCCTGCATTTTGGCTTAGTGTAGCTTTGGGAATAATAAATTGTCCACTTGCATCTGTAATTACTTTGCTGCTGCCAATGGTAATTTCTACACCATTTAAGGCATCTCCATTTTGATTGGTTACTTTACCTGCAACAGCAGTGGTAATGGTTGTACCTGGATCGTAGGGTACAATAACGTCTGTACTAGACAATTCGTTTTTTTTGCAACTACTTATAGCCAATATAAATGCTACAATAGTTAAGAGGCTGGTTAGTTTTTTCATTGTTGTTTATTTTTTGTGAAAAATGTTTTACAATTACATTGAGTCGCATACAACAAAAAACGCTGCTTGCAATTTTAAAACTTTTTTATAAAGTTAGTTTTTTACGTTGCATACGCAAAAAATAAAAAATGGTTGGGTAAAATGGAAAGTTTTTTTAAAATTATTTTAAAGCCTCCAATTCCTTCTGCAATCTGAACATTTCATCACGCAGTTTTGCAGCTTCTATAAAGTCTAAATCTTTTGCTGCTTTTTCCATTTGCTTTTTAACTTGTGCAATGGCTTTTTCTTTTTGAGGAATGGTTTTATATTCTATTTGCTCATCTGCAGCTATTTGTGGCGAATCATCAACAATTGCATAAGGTTTATTTACATCAAAGCCTTTAATATCTAACACACTACCTTGTTTCATTATTTGCTCAATAGATTTTTTAACAGTAGTTGGTGTAATGTTATGGGCAATGTTATAAGCTACTTGTTTTTCTCTACGCCTGTTGGTTTCGTCAATGGTACGTTGCATACTTTGTGTCATTTTATCTGCATAAAAAATAACCAATCCTTCTGCATTACGTGCAGCCCTGCCCGCAGTTTGGGTAAGGCTTCTTTCGTTACGCAAAAAGCCTTCTTTATCTGCATCTAAAATAGCTACCAAACTTACTTCAGGCAAGTCCAATCCTTCTCTTAATAAATTAACACCCACCAATACATCAATTGTTCCAAGTCTTAGTTCTCGTAATATTTCAACACGTTCCAAAGCATCAATATCGCTGTGTATGTATTTTGATTTAATGTTGATTCGCTTTAAATATTTATCCATTTCTTCAGCCATCCGTTTGGTTAATGTAGTCACCAAAACCCTATCGCCTTTTGTAACACGTTTATCAATCTCATCTAGCAAATCATCAATCTGATTTACACTTGGTCGCACTTCAATAGGAGGTTCCAATAATCCTGTTGGACGCACCACTTGTTCTACCACAACGCCACCAGTTTTTTCTAATTCATAATTACCAGGTGTAGCACTCACAAATACAGATTGTGGAATTAAATTTTCAAACTCATGAAAGTTTAATGGCCTATTATCTAATGCACTTGGCAAGCGAAACCCAAAATCTACCAACACCATTTTTCTGCTTCTATCACCACCATACATACCACCAATTTGGCTAACAGTAACGTGGCTTTCATCCACCATCAATAAAAAATCTTTAGGAAAATAATCTAATAAGCAATAAGGTCTTGTTCCTGGTTTACGCCTATCAAAAAATCTTGAATAATTTTCAATACCTGTGCAGTAGCCCAATTCACGTATCATTTCTAAATCATACTCTACACGTTCTTTAACACGCTGTGCTTCTACACGTTTACCAACACTCATAAAATATTCGTATTGCAAACGCATTTCATCTTGTATATCGTGTATTACTTCTTGCAACATATCTTTTGGTGCAACGTATAAGTTAGCAGGAAAAATGGCAGCGTTTTCTAATACCCCAATTCTCTTGCTGGTTTCTTTATCAAGTGTTTCTATTTCTTCAATTTCATCGCCAAAAAAAGTAATGCGATAAGCATAGTCAACATAAGGCAAATTAATATCAACAGTATCTCCCTTTACTCTAAATGTTCCTCTACTCCAATCGCCTTGAGATCTTGAATACAGTGAGTTTACAAGCCTATGCAAAAAAGCCTGACGAGAAACAATTTCTCCTTTTTCTATTCGAATAATTCCATTTTCAAACTCTGTTGGATTACCCATACCATAAATACAACTCACACTGGAAACAATTACAATATCTCTACGTCCACTCAATAACTCTGCTGTGGCTTGTAGGCGAAGTTTATCTAACTCTTCATTAACATTCAAATCTTTTTCAATGTAGGTATCACTTACAGGCAGGTATGCTTCTGGTTGATAGTAATCGTAATAGCTTACAAAATATCCAACAGCATTATCAGGAAAAAATTGTTTGAACTCGCCATACAATTGAGCTACAAGAGTTTTGTTATGTGTTAAAACCAAAGTTGGTCGCTGCACTTGTGCAATAACGTTTGCCATAGTAAACGTTTTACCACTACCTGTTACACCCAATAAAGTTTGATATTGTTCACCATCATTTATGCCTTCTACCAATTGCTTGATAGCATTGGGTTGATCGCCTGCTGGTTGATATGGTGAATGAAGTTGGAATTGCATTTGAGATGTAAAGTAAAATAAAAAAAGCTATCATTAATTGATAGCCTTTTTTTAAAATGATAAATTTATTTAATAACGTGTTAAAGTAGTTCTTACTACTTGTGGGGTTGCCATTATAGTATCATTTACAGCAACTACAAGTTGAGTGGTGCTTAAAGATTCAATTGTGGATTTGCCAAATGGTAATCCTAAAACATTTCCAGACAAAGTATATTGATAAGGAAATGTTTGAGAAGAACAAGAATCTCGGTAATCTGCAATTCCAGTTGTTTTGAAAGTGTAAGTAGAATATTGATCGCAAGGCATACTATAACTTGTAGAATAAGTATTAGTCGTTTGACCTGTTGAACTTACTGTTCTGGTTTCATCAGTAATTCTCCATCGTCCTGCAATATCAGCCATAGTGTAATTGCTTTGAGTTGAATTTGAGTCTTTCTTGCAAGCAAAAAAGGAACAAGCAATAATTGTTGTCAATAGAATCTTTTTCATGATGTTTTAATGTTTTTGAATGATGCTGTAAAAATATGGTTTAAAATAAATTATTAAAAAGTATTGCTATAACTTTACATCGAAATTTACTACCTTGCTTTTACATATTCACCCTGACAATCCCAATCCACGCAATGTAAAAACCGTTGTGGAGTGTTTACTTGATGGAGGAGTAATTATTTACCCTACTGATACTATTTATGGTTTAGGTTGCGATATTTTTCAACACAAAGCCATAGAAAAAATTTGCAAAATAAAAAATATAGACGTTGCAAAAGCCAATCTAAGTTTTGTATGTTACGATTTAAGTGATTTAAGTAAATACACTAAAAGTATACCCACACCATTGTACAGAACATTAAAAAATTATTTGCCTGGTGCTTATACTTTTATTTTACCTGCGAGTAAAGAAGTACCCAAAATACTGCACAGTAAAAAAAGCACCATTGGTTTGCGTGTGCCAGATAATAACATTGCACGAACTATTGTTAAAGAATTAAATCACCCCATTTTATCTGCCTCTTTACCTGGCGAAATGGTTGAAGAATACACCGACCCTGAATTAATGCACGACAACTTTGAACATCTTGTAGATATTGTAATTGATGGTGGTATTGGTGGTTACATTCCATCTACAATTATTGATTGTACTAAAGATGAAATGGAAGTGGTGAGAATGGGTGCTGGGGTTTGGGAATAGAATAATTTAGGTTAAAAAATGTTATAATCCATAACATTCCTTCCTTTTCTTTGCTAACTAAAAAATGCTATATGAAAAATATTTCTGTAATTGGTGCAGGTACAATGGGCAATGGTATTGCACACGTATTTGCACAAACAAATTTTAATGTAATTCTTATTGATGTTAATGCTGCACAACTTGAAAAAGCTATTGCTACTATTGGTAAAAATCTAGACAGACAAGTTGCTAAAGGCACGTTAACAGAAGAACAAAAAACTATAACACTAGCTAATTTAACTACACAAACAGATGTAGCTGTAGGAGTTTCAAATGCAGATTTAGTGGTAGAAGCTACAACTGAAAACGTAGAACTTAAGCTTAAAATATTTAAACAAATAGATGATGCTGCACCTGCACATTGCATATTGGCTAGCAACACATCATCAATATCTATTACCAAAATTGCAGCAGCTACAAAACGTCCATCTCAAGTAATTGGTATGCACTTTATGAATCCAGTGCCTATTATGAAATTGGTTGAAATTATTAATGGTTATGCTACAAGTAAAGAGGTTACTAATATCATTGTTGAATTAAGCAAACAACTTGGTAAAACGCCTTGCAGCGTTAATGATTATCCTGGTTTTATTGCTAATAGAATTTTAATGCCAATGATTAATGAAGCAATTTTCAGCCTATACGAAGGCGTTGCGGGTGTTGAAGAAATTGATACTGTAATGAAATTGGGTATGGCTCATCCAATGGGGCCATTGCAATTGGCAGATTTTATTGGCTTAGATGTTTGCTTAAGTATATTAAGAGTGTTGCACGATGGGTTTGGTAATCCTAAATATGCTCCTTGCCCATTGTTGGTAAATATGGTTACTGCTGGTAAATTAGGTGCAAAAAGTGGCGAAGGTTTTTATGTATATACAGCTGGCAGTAAAGATTTAGTTGTAAGCAATAGTTTTAAATAAAACTGTTTTTCATAACTACATAACATATTTGGTAAGTTATAATACAAGAAGAGGCTCAGAAAATCTGCACCTCTTCTTTATTTAGCTATATAAAGCCATTAAAGTTTTTTCTGGAGTCATTGGTGCATTGCAAGGTATTGTAGCTTTTGGATTAAAATTTTTAATAGCATCCTCTAAAGCAAAATATGCTCCTATACCATACATTAATGGTGGTTCACCAACTGCTTTGCTTTTAAATATGGCAAGATTATCTTTATCTGTTTCCAAAAAATGAATATTAATTTCTTTAGGAACGCTATAAATATCAGGTACTTTATAAGTAGATAAAGCATTGCTACGTAACTTTCCATTAGCATCATACACCACTTCTTCCATTGTCATCCAACCAATGCCTTGAACTAAGCCTCCTTCAATTTGTCCTACATCAATTGGCATATTCATACTGCTTCCAAAGTCATGAACAATATCTACTTTATCTACTTCATAAATACCTCTTAAACAATCTACAGTTACAGTAGTTGCAGATGTGCCATAAACATGATATGCAAATGGATGTCCTTTTTTTTTTGTCTTATCGAAATGAATTTCTGGTGTTGAATAATGAGCGTGCCCACTTAAAGAAACCCTTTGAACAAAAGCCATTTGCACAATTTTATTCCAGGTTAAATCTGATGCAACATTATTACAGTAAATAATTTCATCTATAAATTCAATGTCACTTTCATTTGCTTGTAAAGCACTAGCAGCAACAGTTTTAAGGCGTTTTAAAATTTCTGTACAAGCCATTAAAGTTGCTTTTCCATTCAAATCTGCAGTTGCACTTTCTGCACTTAGCAATGCACCACCAATTTCATTTTTACCTTTAATATCTTTCGCAGTAATAATTTTTATTACACCTTCCATTGCTTGAGCTTCAATAATATCAAGTTTTTTAATAATTCTATGTGCTACAGTACTATCAAAACAAACTGCAAATAAAGTGTTTTGTAAAATGGCAATATCATCTTGATAAATAGATTTTCCACGAACGTGTGAGAGTAGCTATCAATATTTTTCATTGGCAAAAAATCAATGGTTAAAGATAAGATAAATTGAGTGTGTTGATATTTTTAAAATGCTAAATGAGTCGACTGGTATACAACCTTTATCAACATATTAAATTTAATATTTCTTTAATTAAACTAATTGCTATTACTTTATTCTATCAATTATTATGAATAGCAATATACAAACCCAACAAACCTACACAATCCTTTACCATCAAGTATTTGCTGATATTTTGCAAAATAATATTACTGGCGAAAAAAGTTTGCACACAACAAAAGCATTTACAAAAGGTGAAGTATTATGTAATTTTTCTGGTGGCACCATTTCATCAACACCAACTTACCTAACTGTTCAAATTGATTTAAACAAACATATTACTTTGCAGCCTGAATTTTTACAATACTGTAATCATAGTTGTAATCCAAATTGTTTTTTCAATACTTCAAGTTTTGAGTTTGTTGCAGTAAAAGATATTGCTATTGGTGATGAATTAACCTTTTTTTATCCAAGTAGCGAGTGGAATATGACACAACAATTTGCTTGCACTTGTGGTAGTAAAAATTGTTTGCAAACCATTAAAGGAGCTGCATATTTATCTAAAGAAATTTTATCAAATTATAAACTGACTGATTTTATTCAATCAATGTTAGAAAAACAATAAATGAATTTCCCCAACAACCTAACTGTTTTTGTATTAGCACCAAGTGTTGAAACAAAAGATGAAAATATTGATTATTACTACGATTTCTCTCAAAGCATAGGAGAGTATAAAAAAGTGTTTGGTGAGCTACAACTCAAGTGGCAATGGACTCCTGTAACATTAAACAATTTTCAGGAAGTTATTTTAACTATTAAAAATGAATGTTTATTTAATAACATTCAACCACTATTTTTTAATTTGTGTGATGGTGATGAATTAAATGAAGCACCAGGAATTTCTGTGATAAAATATTTGAATGAATTGAAATTAAATTATACAGGAAGTGATGAATATTTTTATGAAATAACAACCTCAAAACGCAATATGAAAATTGCTTTTGATGAGCATAGTGTAGCAAATGCTGCTTGGCTGTTTATAAATTCAATTGATGATATTGATGAAGATATTTTTGAGAAAATTGGAACACCAATTATTGTAAAACCTGCTGTAAGTGGAGGAAGTATGGGTGTTGGTGTAAAAAATGTTGTTCATAATATTGATGAATTAAGAGAACAGGTTAAACAAATGCTGAGTGGATATAGAGGTTGGAATTTGAATGCAGGGGGTATAATTGCTGAACAATTTATTGCAGGAAATGAATACACTGTATTGATTACAGGAGATTATGATAAACCTGAAAGCATAAAAATTTATGCACCAGTTGAAAGAGTTTTTCACCAATCATTACCTACGGAAGAACAGTTTTTATCTTTCGATAGATATTGGGAAATTTATGAAGATGAATCACAAATGCCCAACGACGAAAATTTTTATGAATATGCTTTACCTAATGAAAATTTAATTGAAAGCATAAAACAAATTAGCTGGAATGCTTATGTGGCCTGCAAAGGCAAATCTTATACAAGAGTTGATGTGAGAATGGATATAGCTACCAAAAAGTTATTTATGCTTGAAGTAAATGCACAATGTGGTTTAAGTGAAGATGAAGATTATACCTCTATTGGTGCAATTTTAAAGTTTAGTAATGCAAGTTTTACAAGTTTGGTGAAAGATATTATTTTAAATAGTTTGAAAAATTAATTAATGAAAGTTGCTGTTCTACTTACAGATTATTCTACATCTGATGTTGATTATAAAAACTACGACCCAGCTCGTGATGTTTCTTCTTTATTGCCAAATGATGAGGTTGATACTATTTTTTTAAATAAACTTTCTACCTATAAGCAACTTAAAAATGCAACCAAAAAAAACTATGACATTTATGTAAACTTATGTGAAGGTTATTTAGATTGGACTGTGCCTAGTATTGATGTTATTTACACTTTAGAATTGTTGAATTTGCCATACACTGGCCCTAATTTAAAACTATATGACCCATCAAAAGAATTGATGAAATATGTTGCATATTGTGCTGGTGTAGCAACACCTTCTTATCAAAAAATAAATTCAATAAAAGATATTGCTGCAATCAATCTTCCGTTTCCATTGTTTGTAAAACCTGCTAAAGCTGGCGATAGCCTTGGTATTGATGAAAACAGCATTGTAAAAAACGAACCAGAGCTTCAACATCAAGTTGCAAAAATTATAGATGAATATGATGAATTATTAATTGAAGAATATATTGAAGGAAGAGAGTTTACTGTGCTTGTTGCTGCCAATAATGATGGAAAAACTTGTAAGTCATTTACACCAGTTGAATATATTTTTCCAAAAGATAAAAGCTATAAAACCTATTCTTTAAAAACAAGTGAATTACATACAGATGCCAATATTCCTGTAGTTGATGAAGTGTTGAAAAATGAATTATGCAAAGCTGCAGAAAATATATTTACTGCATTTAATGGGGTTGGTTATGCAAGACTAGATTTTAGATTAAACATAGATGGACAACTTTTTTTCTTAGAAATCAATTTTACTTGTAGTGTATTTTATAAAGATGGATATGGAGGAAGTGCAGATTATATTTTAAAATTTGATAGTATAGGTCACCAAGGTTTTTTAAATCATATTATTGAAGAAGGCATTGCAAGATATAAAGGGAAACAAAAATTATATTATACTAAAGGCAATGCTATTGCTGGTTACGGCATTTATGCAGCTAGAAACATAGTACAAGGCGAAACAATTTTCAAGGGAGAGGAAAAAGCCCAACGTATTGTTACCAAACAATTTGTTGATGCCAACTGGAACAATAAACAACAAGAGGATTTCGCAAGATATGCTTATCCAATAAGTAAAAATGTATATATACTTTGGGATGAGGACGCAAGTGAATGGGCACCTCAAAATCATAGCTGTAATGCCAATACACACTATGTGGGTTTAAATGTTGTTGCAAATAAAGAAATTGGAAAAGACCAAGAACTCACTCTTGATTATTCGACATTTTTAAATAACTATGCACAAGAATTTGAATGCAAATGTGGAAGTAATAATTGCAGAGGGTTAATTAAAACAAATGAAAACAATTCAATAGAATCAAGACTTTGCAACTAGAAAAACACACCAATTTTTAAAGCAATACTGTTAAGATTTATTCTGCCATCACCACCCCAACTGCTGTTTTTAGTAACATCTATAAATCCATTGTTGAAAATTAATCCTGCAACTAAAATATTTTTATCGCTAATAGGTAGTTCAACTCCAGCACCTATTTGCATACCCAAATTAATGGGTTGAACATTACCTATAATATTATCATTATTTTTAGAATAATTAACTGAATTCCCCCCAACTGTAAAGTTGGTTTCAACATCAGCCCTTGCTTTTAAAGGTATTGCAATAAAACCTCCAAAGCTTCCCCAAAAATTAGTTTTTGATTTGTTATCTGATAGCAATTTTATAGCAAAAGGAATTTGTAAATATTGCAACCCAACATTGTAATTAGCAGTATTGTTAACCGAGGAGTTGTCTGCAACTACATAGCCAACATGTTTATCTGTCCAGGCGTTGCCAGTATATGACAGTTTGCCTCCAGTATGAGAGATTTGCAAACCGGTAGAAAAAATATAACTATCGCTGAACTCATAATCAAGCATTAATCCATAATTGATACCCATTTTACTTCCATCATTTTTTACGCCATTTTCATTTGGATGAAACCAAGAAATATTGGGTTCAACTAAAAAGCCAATACGGGTATCTTTTGATTTTTTTTGAGAAAAACTTGTAATTGATACAAGTAATGCAACAGTGGCTACTATTATAGGTTTCATTTAATTTTTTTATTTTATAATGCAGAGAGGAAGGGATTCGAACCCTCGATACACTTTTGGCGTATACACACTTTCCAGGCGTGCTCCTTCAACCACTCGGACACCTCTCTATTTTAATTCTAGTTGCGAAAGTAACGGAGCCTTGTTAACATTGATAAATTTTTTGTGCATTTGATGTTGTAATTGCAGCAACATCTTCAATGCTACATCGTAATATATCTGCAATTTTATGTCCAATAATTTTAATGTACGACGGCTCGTTTCTTTTTCCACGATAAGGCACAGGTGTTAAATAAGGGGCATCTGTTTCCAAAACCAAATAATCTAAACCTACTTTTGGCAAAACATCTTGTAAACCAGCTTTGAGATAAGTAACCACACCACCAATGCCTAATAAAAAATTCATATCTATAATTTGTTTTGCAGTTTCGTAACTCCCACCAAAACAATGAAAAATTCCTTTCAATCCTTTTTGTGCAAATGGTTTTACAAGTTCTATGGTTTCTTGTGTAGCATTGCGTGTATGAATGTTTATTGATAAACCATAATCCAATGCCCATTGCATTTGTTGCTCAAACGCTTCAAATTGCTGTTTTGCAAATGTTTTATCCCAATAAAAGTCTAACCCTATTTCACCAACAGCTGCAAATTTTCTTTGTTTTAAATATTGCTCAACAATTTTGAGTTCATCTGCTACATTTTCTTTTACACTGCAAGGATGCAGCCCCATCATCATAAAACATTTGCCTTGATATTTCTTTTCTAAAGAAAGCATCTCTTGAATATGAGAAGAATCTATGGCTGGCAAAAATATTTTTTTTATACCTTCTTTATCGGCTGCAACCATTACTGTATCTATATCCTCTGAAAATTCTTTTAAATAAATATGTGTGTGTGTATCTATAAATTCCATAAGTTTTTTTTGTGCTGCAAAATAAAATGTTTCTACCGTCGTTTATATATGTGTTAGAATTTTAAGAACAAACATCACACGTTAAGAAAGGAAATAATTAAAGTTTGTTTTCATAGGGTACGGATTAAACACGGGCTGGGGTTTCTACCTCTGGCCTTTCCGTTTTTATATACCTTATCAAAAACCTTTTCCTTTATAGTAATCTTTACCAACCAGCAAATACCAATCTTTGTATAATTATGATTGGCAATAGATTCATACAATTTAATCCCAACGAAAATAGTAAATCTAAATTTGATGATTTATTGAATGTACTTACACAACTACTCACTTACACCAGTGGCGATTTTGATGAGGCCATTAGCTGGATGAACGAGCTTGACAAGCAATACAAACTTACTGATGACAACTATGCAATGGGTGATTTTCTTGAAGAACTAAAAGAAAGAGGTTACATCAAAGAAAATCCTGTTAGTGGCGATATCAAAATTTCATCTAAAATGGAACAAGGCATTCGCCAAAGTAGTTTGGAAGAAATATTTGGCAAACTAAAGAAAACAAAACAAGGCAATCACCTTACTAACAAAGTTGGTAGAGGAGACGAAACCAATAGCGATATCAAACCATTTGCATTTGGAGATTCTCTTGATCAAATAGATTTTACAGAAAGCATCAAGAACGCCCAAATTAATCACGGTATTGAAGCCTTCTCGATGCAAGAAGATGATTTGCAAATAAGAGAAACAGACTTTAAAACACAAACATCTACTGTTCTGATGATTGACATTAGCCATAGTATGATTTTGTATGGTGAAGATAGAATTACACCTGCTAAAAAAGTGGCAATGGCATTGAGTGAATTGATTAAAACACGCTACCCAAAAGACACATTAGATATTGTTGTTTTTGGTAATGATGCTTGGCAAATTGAGGTAAAAGATTTACCTTATCTGCAAGTTGGTCCTTATCATACCAATACTGTTGCTGGGCTTGAATTAGCTATGGATTTATTGAGAAGAAGGAAGAACGCCAACAAGCAAATTTTTATGATTACAGATGGTAAACCTACCTGCTTAAAGATTGGTGGAAAGTATTATAAAAACAGTTTTGGATTGGATAGAAAAGTAGTGAACAGATGCATCAATTTAGCAGCACAATGCAAGAAACTAAAAATACCAATCACTACATTTATGATTGCCAGCGACCCTTATCTGCAAAGCTTTGTACAGGAATTTACAGAGATGAATAATGGCAAAGCATTCTTTGCATCATTAGATAAATTAGGTGCATTTTTATTTAAGGATTTTGAAAGTGGAAAGAATAAAACAGTTTATTAATCAGCTAGTGGTGAATAGGAAGTAGCTAGCGGTTAGCAGCAATAAGAAAATATTTAATAAAGAGAATAGTTAGTGAAAAGTAACAAGGCAAGCAACTTATAGCCACTAGGTACTTACCACTAGCCCAAAAGAAAAAATATGGACATTAAGAAGATTAAAACATTAGGCGATTTAAAGAAAAGTGGCTACGCACCCATCTCTGTTAAAGAAGAAATAAGGAAAAACCTCATTTCAAAAATTCAGCAAAAAGAAAATCCTTTTGAAGGAATTATGGGTTACGAAGACACTGTAATTCCTGATACAGAACGTGCTATTTTAAGTCGTCATAATATTTTATTTTTGGGTTTGCGTGGACAAGCCAAAACAAGAATGGCAAGGCAAATGGTGGAGTTGTTGGATGAGTATATTCCTTATATCACAGGCAGTGACGTGAATGATGACCCATTAAAACCGATGACAAAATATGCAAAAGATTTAATTGCAGAAATGGGCGATAAAACTCCCATTTCTTTTATGCACAGAAGTGAGCGTTATGGAGAAAAGTTAGCAACGCCAGATGTAAGTGTAGCAGATCTTATAGGCGATATTGATCCTATTAAAGCTGCTAATTTAAAACTACATTTTGCAGATGAAAGAGTGATTCATTATGGCATAATTCCACGCAGTAACCGAGGTATTTTTGTGATTAATGAATTGCCTGATTTACAAGCTCGTATTCAAGTAGCATTGTTTAATATTTTACAAGAAGGTGATATACAAATTCGTGGGTTCAAATTGCGAATGCCTTTGGATATATTGTTTGTATTTACTGCTAATCCTGAGGATTATACTAATCGTGGTAGTATCGTTACTCCGTTGAAAGATAGAATTGAAAGCCAGATTTTAACGCACTATCCAAAGTCTATTGAAACATCATTGGCTATTACAGAACAAGAGGCAAATATTAGTGTTGAACAAGCAGATAAAGTTGTTGTAAGTGACATCATTAAACGCGTGATTGAACAAGTTGCTTTTGAAGCCAGAAGCAATGAATATGTTGATAAAAAAAGTGGTGTTAGTGCAAGGCTAACTATTGCTGCGTTTGAGAATGCAGTAAGTAGTGCAGAAAGAAGAGCTATTATCAATAATGAAAAAAATACACAGGTTTGGATGAGTGATTTAGTGGGCATCATTCCATCTATTACTGGTAAAATTGAATTGGTGTATGAAGGTGAACAAGAAGGCCCTTATCAAGTTGCCATCAACCTGATTGAAAAATCTATTAGAACTATTTTTGTTCAATATTTTCCTAATCCCGAACAACTAAAAAAACGCAAACCAACAGGCAAAGCAAGTGCTGATGCCAAAGAAGTTGAAAACCCCTACAAAGCAATCACACGTTGGTTTGATGCAGGAAATCATTTAGACATTTTGTTAGATATGAGCGATGAAGCCAAGCTTGCTGCTTTGTATAAAGTAGATGGTTTGTATGCTTTGGTTAAAAAATATTATCCGCAAGGAAAAGAAAAGGAAACTGCTTTGCTGATGGAGTTTGTGTTACACGGTTTTGCTGCATATTCTTTAATCAGTAAAAAAACAATTGGAGGTAAAATTGAGTTTAAGGATTTAATGGGAAGTATGATGGATTTAAGTAATTTAAAAATGGATGATGAAGAAGATTATAGCTTAAGTATAAATTATTTCGTGTATAAGTATGAGTACTATTGCTAATATTGTTAATAGTCAGAAATTAATGCTTAAAATTCATAAAATAACTTCCCATTCAATTTAAATAAAAGCAAAATTTATAACGCCCTAACCCTAACTGAAGCACAATAAATAACTGTCTAGTCCTGAAAAAAGTTGACTGGTTAAGTGATAAAATCTTTGTATTGGTTGATTAAGATAAATCATCCTAAATAAAGTTGATTAAATAGGTTTTTACTCGTGTGTTGGAAAAGATTGTTTTTTGTAGCCATTAACAGCTAAAAACACCCTTTTTTTGGGGGTGTATTTACCCTTTTTTTGAGTGTTTTACTCCTCGTTTTTATAAAAAAAAACTTATGCAATTTTACGTTATGGTGTGTATGGCATTAAAACCACCCAAAAACATCGGTAGATTGTAGTTGTATTTTTTGTGTGGCATTCACATCTTTTATAATAGTGCCTTCTTGCATTTGAATAATTCTATTGCCATATTGTGTGGCTTCTTTAAGGTTGTGCGTTACTAGTATAGCTGTAAGTTGGAGTTGTGTAATTAATGTTTGGGCAGTATGCATTACTGTAGCTGCACTTTTAGGGTCTAGTGCTGCGGTGGGTTCGTCTAGCAACAGTATTTTACTATTGTCCATTACACTCATTAATAGTGTAAGTGCCTGGCGTTGTCCACCACTAAGGCTGCCTACTGGTTGGTTTATTTTGTTTTCTAAACCCATATCCAGTATTGCAATGTTGTCTTTTATGGTATTAATAAAATTGGTTGAAGTGCCTATGGTTATTGACTTTGATTGTGTGCGTAAAGCTGCCAGGCGAAAATTATCTATAATGCTTAATTCGGGGGCTGTGCCTTGCAATGGATTTTGAAACACGCGGCTCAACCATTTGGCTCGTTCATAATCTTGCAGCTTTGTTACATCATTTCCATCAATAACAATACTACCCTCATCTACCAAAAAACTACCAGCAATGGCATTGAGCAAAGTAGATTTTCCACTACCATTACTGCCTACAATAACAAGATAATCTTTATTGTTAATAGTTAAAGAAACATTGCTAAGTGCAAGTACAGCTGTTGCTTGGTTTTTATTAAAAGTTTTTGATATGTTAGATAAGGTGATCAACTTTTGGAAGATTTAATTTTTGTAACCACAACTATTACTAAAACAAATAGTGCTGTTGTCAGTTTTAATAAATTTGGATTAACACCTATTGCCAATGTTACTGCAAGAACCAATTGAAAAATAATACTACCTGCAATAACCAGCAATAATTGCTTTGATAAAGAGGTTACTTTAAAAACACTTTTTAAAGCATCTGCTATCAACACACTGCCAAGCCCAGTAATAACTATGCCTATGCCCATATTAATATCGGCATAAAACTGATTTTGTGTGATTAAAAAACCAGCAAATGCAGTAAGTGCATTTGATATGGCTAGTCCAAAAATCTTCATTTTGTTATCGCTTACACCCAATGCCCTTACCATAGCACTATTGTTGCCTGTGGCACGCATAGCAATGCCAAAATCGGTTTTTAATAAATAAGCAATTATTGTAGTTATAACTGCAATAATTATAGTAACAATAATGAGTGAATTATAATTACTGTTAGATAAAATATGTAGCGATGAAAATATATTTTTGGTATCTATTAATGGCAAATTGCTACGCCCCATAATAGTTAGGTTAATAGAGTATAATGCTGTCATAACAAGTATTCCAGCCAATAGTGCATCTATTTTAAACCTAGTGTGTATAATAGCTGTGCAAATGCCTGCCATAGCACCACATAGTATTACTGTGGGTATAATAATGTAAATAGGAATATGTTGTGTAAGCATTACAGCACTTACTACAGCACCAAGTGTGTAACTCCCATCTGTAGTAATATCGGGTATATTGAAAATTTTCATACTCATAAAAATTCCCAATGCCATTGATGATAAACACAAGCCTAAAATAATTGCTGATATATATGCTTCCATTAATTAAAAATCATATTCTCTCTTTCTTAAATTCATTCTAAAACCTACATTAAAAATATTGTTGGTTGTAGATGGTGTACCTTCAATTTTATTGGCTCTTATAATGTAGTCTGCATCTATAAAAACATTTGGAAGCAGCTCGTAGCTTGCACTTGCTTGTGCCAATACTGTAGTGCTTTTTAAACCGTTGCCTGTTTTCCAGCCATAGTCGTAAGGTCTATTAAAGTAAGATGAAAAAATATTTGAACCAAAATTAATACCTGCACTATCTAGACCTTGCACAAAGTAAATTAACTTGCCTTGCAATTGTAATTTAGGTATGGGTTGATATTTTAGTATACCAATTACTTCTTTAAAGTTGGCTCCTAAAGGATGTGCTAATGCTTGATTGTAATGTGTAAAAGAACTATAATTATCTTTTGATGTATAAACAAATGGACGTACCAAATTTACTTCTGCCTGTAAGTCTAAATTTGGTATTCCAAACAAGTCTATGCTTTTAACACCTAGTTGCAATGCTTGTTTGTTTGCCCAAAAACCTTTGCTATATTTTAGTACTTCGCCCAAAACAAATTCGTTGATAATAACTTGTCCATATAGCTGATGCTTTTTTGCAACATTGGCTTTTACATTTAACCCAATTGTTGCTTTATCTGGGCTACCCAATTGATGACCTAACGCAACACTAAATATCATTGGATTCAAGTAATTCAAGTCATATCCATTTTTTCTACCAAACATAATGTGTTCAAAAAAGCCCACATTTAACCATTTTGTAACTTGTAAGTCTAGGCAATGAAATGTCATATATTTTTTGGGATAAAGTGTATCAACACCTTGTGGTATATCGCTTCTATTAACCATTTGAGCAAATAAGTTGTAGTAGTTAAATTTCCAAAAACGTGCATTTACTTTTAAGAATAAATAGTTATTGCTAAAGTCGCTCAATATTAAACTTCTATAACCATTGCCAATAAAAACTTTATCAAAAGCAAACTGCATATCTATACCTTTTGCAGCATTAAACATAATACCACCTTTAACCTCAAATAAGTCCAAAGGTTGTGTAGAACCTGCACTAATATTGCCTTTAAAGTAACCCAAGCCAGGAACAGCTGTATTGGCTGTTGTATAATTTCTTGCATATAATGGCATTCTCATTTGATTATCTGTAGCATAAGTATAGTAACCAATTTTGTTGGTAAACTGCCCACGCCATTGAGCAATTTCACGAGAGTTATTATAAACTTTAGCATTTGAAGCACTTTCTTTTCCAAACTGAAAGTTATACATTAGATGAGAATAGAAAGAAAAATCGCCACGCTTTACACCAAAATAAAATGGAGCATCTAAATGCTTTTTACTCCACAGGTTTTTAAATTGCAAAGAGGTATCTCCAAGTCCTTTACGCCAATCAAAATTATCTTTTAGACAAATGTCCAAATTATATTTATCTACTTTACTTAATTTAATTTTTCCTGTTTTTTGCAAGCTGTCAATAAACTCTAGTCTTTGTGTCAATATCTTTCTGTCAAAGGGTTTTATACAACTAAAGTTTAATACACTATCTCGTTGTAGTTTTATTTCCATACGCTCAATAAAATTATACTGGCGAGAACCTAGTTCAATAAAATCGGCTTGTGCAACCACTGTTGTAGAAACAACAAAACAAGCAATGACAAATAAAAATTTTCTCATATTGTGTAGTTATATTTTTCAAAAGTATGAGTTGCAACAGACTTTACTACATTAATAGTAAAGTTTTTGCATTAAAACTTCAAACAGTTTAACTTAATTTGCCAACTACTTATGCAGTTATCCATCATTATAGTTAATTACAATGTAAAATATTTTTTAGAACAGTGTTTGCACAGTGTTGTAAAAGCTATTGAAGGCATACATGCAGAAGTAATAGTTGTTGACAATGATAGTAAAGATGGGAGTGTGGCTTATTTGCAACCTCTTTTTCCGAGAGTAAAATTTATTGCTAGCAAAACAAATGATGGCTTTGCCAAAGCCAATAATAAAGCAATTGAATTTTGTAAAGGAGATTATATTTTATTTTTGAATCCAGATACAATTGTGCCAGAAGAGTGCTTTAAAAACTGCATCAACTTTTTTAAACAACATCAAGATTGTGGTGCGTTGGGTGTGCAAATGATTGATGGTACAGGCAATTTTTTACCAGAAAGCAAACGCTCGTTTCCATCGCTAAGTGCAGCATTTTACAAGTTAACAGGTTTATCAATTATTTTTCCGAAAAGTAAAACTTTTAATGCTTATGCACTTGGACATTTGCCTACAAATGAAAGTTATGAAGTAGATGTTTTGGCTGGAGCTTTTATGATGCTCAGTAAGGCTGTAATTGAATCCACACAAGGTTTTGACGAATCTTACTTTATGTATGGAGAAGATATTGATTTAAGCTATAAAGTACAACAAGCAGGGTATAAAAATTACTATTTTGGACAGCAACAAATTATTCACTTTAAAGGAGAAAGTACAAAAAGAGGCAGCTTGAACTATGTAAGAATGTTTTATAATGCTATGAGCATTTTTGTAAAAAAACATTACAGTGGTAGCAAAGCAACTTTCTTTTCTTTAATTATAAATATTGCTATTTGGTGCAGGGCATTGGTAAGTATTTTGCAAAACATCATTAGCAAAAGTGGAATGCTATTGTTTGATGCTTTTGTGGTGAGTGTAAGTTTATATTTTACCAAATTTTTATGGGAAAGTAGAATAACAGAAGGTACCAAATTTACAAGTACATTAGCTCAATATTATATACCATTATTCACTATAGTTTTTATTATTGGTGCTTTGTTAAGTGGTATTTACGATAACCTATATAAACCATCAAAAGCTTTTATAGCTTCGGTTTCAGCTGTTGTTATTATGCTGGCAGTATATAGTTTAATGCCTGAATATTGGCGATTTTCACGAGGTGTAATTTTAGCTGGTGGTATATTAAGTGGTGTTACGGTTACATTAATGCGTTGGTTATTTATTCAGTTAAATCTATT
This sequence comes from Bacteroidota bacterium, assembly GCA_026391115.1. Lineage (GTDB taxonomy): Bacteria > Bacteroidota > Bacteroidia > Chitinophagales > Chitinophagaceae > CAIVPM01. The sequence continues at coordinate 23,307 of JAPLER010000078.1, forward strand.
GAAAGATGTAGAAGCAGATAAATATAAACAACTAGTAATTGTTGGTAGCAATGCAGAACAAATACAAGCCTTGCACTTTATTGAAAAGGATGATATTGAAAATAAGTTTTTGGGTAGAATAGGCTTAAAAGAGAATGAAGAAAATGCCATTGGGAGTGTTAATAACATTGCATCTTTAAGTAAGCAAATAGGTTTTGGTGAAATTATTTTTTGTGAAGGAAATTTGAGTTTTAACGATATTATTTCAACTATAGTATTACTTAAAAACAAAAAAATTGGCTTTAGGTTTTTTGCAAAAAAAAGTCATTGTATTGTAGGCAGTGATAGCAAAACTACAACAGGAGAAGCCATTACTGCAGATGGGCATTTTGCATTGTCTAGCCCCTATCAACAAAGAATGAAAAGAATGGTAGATATATGGATTGCATTGATACTAATCGCAACTTATCCTTTGCAGTTATTTTTCTATAAAAATGCAACTATAGTTTTTAAAAGCACTTGGCAAGTAATTTTTGGCAAACGCACTTGGGTGGGTTATTCTAGTTTTCAAAACAAACTGCCACTTATACCCAATGGCTATTTAACACCAAATGGATACAGCAATAATGGAAAATTTGAATTGAACATTAATGTACTTAAAAAAACAGACGCACTTTATGCAAGAGAGTATGATTGGTTGCAAGATGTTAAGATAATTTATAATAACTATAAAAATATTGGTTTATAATTTTTTGCTTACAAAAGCAAACCCTCTATTTTTTTAAACCTTTCAGCAGCAGACAATCCTTCCCACAAAATTTTATAAATAGTATTTGCAATAGGTATACTTGCGTTTACATCATTATTTTTTATATAAATACACTTGCTTGCATTGTATCCTTCTGCAACCATATTCAACTCTAATTGTGCAGCTTTAACACTATAACCCTTACCAATCATATTACCAAATGTTCTATTTCTACTGTATAAGCTGTAACACGTTACCAGCAAGTCTCCCAAATAAACACTGCTAGAATAGTTTATCTTTTTTTGTTCTTCTTCGGTTTCATTATTCCATACCAATTGCTTTAAAAATCTTACCATTTCATCTGCAGCATTGGTTATATAAACACTTAAAAAATTATCACCATACTCTAACCCATGTGCAATACCAGCACCCAATGCATATATATTTTTTAGGATAGCAGCATATTGCACACCTATTACATCATGATTGGTTACAACATTCAAATATTCTGTTTTAAAAAAGTTGCCAAGTTGTTTTGCTGTAGCTTCGTTAATACCACTAAAAGTCAAGTAGCTCAACTTTTCAGAAGCTACTTCTTCCGCATGGCAAGGACCCAAAACAGTGTAATAGTTATCAATACTAAAATTAAATTCCTCTTTTAGAAAATCGTTTAATAATTGATTTTTTGCAGGTAAAATTCCTTTAATTGCTGAAATGATTTTTTTGCCTTGCAAAGCGTTTTTATCCAATTGTTGCAAAGCACTTTCAGCATATGCACTTGGTGTAGCAATTACCAAAACATCACTATTAGCAACAGTTTCAGCAATATTGCTGCTTAGTGTAAGTTGATTGGTGTTAAAGTAGGCACTATGTAAATAATGTGGATTATGATGTCTGGTTTTAATGGTTTTTATTGTATCATTATTTCTAATCCACCAATTGATGTTATTTCCATTATCTGTTAAAAGTTTAGCCAAAGCAGTAGCCCAACTTCCACTTCCAATTAATCCATATTGCATAGCAGTTATATTTGTTAAAGCAAATGTAAATTGTTGTTTGCCACATAGCACACAGTTCAATAATTTTTATTAAAATGCTTTGCATTTTAATTTTACTATTGTTCAGGCTGTATAGCTACTATTTTACTTTAGTGGCGTTGGCACCATTCAGCATTTGCAGTTTTATTCATCAAAACACATAGCTGTAAAATAATATAACAACAACATGCCCCCCCAAAACTGTAAACAAAATACTATGAAATTTTTTTGCTTTTTGCTTTTAACTTTTGCCTTGTTTAGCTGCAAGCCCAAAAACAATTTACCAACTGTGGCTTTTGTAGATGCATTTGAAGACGCTACTATTGGCAAAGCCAAACTAGGTTTTTTTGACGCACTAAAAAAAGCTGGCTTCAGCGAGCAACAAAAAACAATTAATGTATTGTATAGAAATGCTCAAGGCAGCGATATTACACTTAACCAAATTATACAATATTGCAAAGCACAACAACCAACGCTTATTGCCACTTGCCCTACAACACCTACTATTGCTGCTTTGCAAAACATTAAAGATATTCCTGTTTTTATGATGGTTGCACCAAAACCAGATTTAATGAAGTTGAACAATAGCAATGGTAATGCACCTGCAAATCTCTATGGCGTTGGTGAAGATTTAGCATATATTGATACTTCATTTGCATTAATTCCAAAACTTCTAAATAAAAATAAAAGGCTAAAAGTAGGAATGATTTACAACCAAAGTGAGCCACAAAGTGTAGATGCTCTAAACAGAATTAAAATAATTGCAACTGCTATGAATATTGAGCTTGAAGCATTGCCTGTAAACGCAAGTGCAGATGCACAATTAGTAACACAAACTTTATTAAGTAAAAATATTGATGCTTTCTTTGCCAATCCAGATAATGTTGTTTTTGCATCGTTCGAAGTAATTATTAAAAAATGTAATGATGCTAAAGTACCTGTATTCACAAGCGAAAGTGGTTTGGTTGCACGTGGTGCTGTGGCTGCTTATGGTGCAGATATGTATGCTTGGGGTTATCAGGCTGGTGAACAAGCTGCACAATTATTACAAACAAAATCTACTACTAATCTACATTGGGAAATGGTAAAACTTCGTAAAAAAGTATATAACGAAACTGTTGCAAAGCAATTTGGCATTGCTATACCAGAAGGTTTTGAGAAAATGTAAAAGAATTAACATAAGTAAACTATACATATTATAGTGCAAATCTCAAAATAAACTCTCATTTTAGCCATAAACCCCTACTTTTGCAGCCCCAATTCAGTTTTGGCTGAGTCTTTACTGTTTAGTAACAGTAATGTCCAATGGGATAAACCAAATTTTTTCACAAAAAAACAAGAGTAATGAACAATTACGAATTAATGATGATTTTTACTCCTGTACTTTCAGAAGAAGAGTTCAAAGCAGCTCAAAAAAAGTACACAGCTATGGTAACAGATGCTGGTGGATCTACTGTAAACAGTAATCCTTGGGGTCTTAAATCTCTTGCTTATCCTGTACAAAAGAAAACAACAGGAATCTATTGGGTGTATCAATACACTGCGTCTTCAGATTTTAACGAAAAACTTAAAATTGCTATCTTAAGAGATGAGCAAGTAATGAGACACATGGTTACTAAACTTGACAAACACGCCGTTAAGTATAACGAAGACAAAAGAAATGGCGTATTTAATAAACCTAAAAACGCGGAGGTATAATTATGGCACGTAATGAAATTAAGTATTTAACCGCAATGAAAGCAGAAAAACCTAAAAAGAAATTCTGCCGTTTTAAGAAATATGGTATTAAGTATGTTGATTATAAAGACATCGATTTCTTAAAGAAATTTGTAAACGAACAAGGTAAAATGTTACCTCGCCGTTTAAGTGGTAACTCATTAAAGTATCAACGTAAAGTAAGCGATGCAGTTAAAAAAGCTCGTCAAATGGCGTTGTTACCTTATGTAACCGATTTATTAAAATAAAATATTTAGTAACCTTCCCTAATTCCAATACACAGGAAGACAGTCACAATCTTAGATTGGGCAGTGGGAACTAAAACACAACACAATGGACGTTATATTAATACAAGACGTAGATAATTTAGGTGGTAAAAACGAAGTAGTTAAAGTTAGAAATGGCTACGCTCGTAACTACTTAATACCTCAAAAATTTGCAGTGGAAGCTAGTCCTACTAACTTAAAGCAATTGGCTGAAAGAGTAAAAGTATCTGGCAAAAAAGAAGCAGCAATGCTTGCACAAATCAACAGTGTAATTGCAGTACTTAAAGAATCTCCAATTAAATTAGGTGCTAAAACAGGTACTAGTAGCAAAATATTTGGTAGTGTAACTTCTTTACAAATTGCTCGTGCAATACGTGACCAAAAAGGATACGAAATTGACAGAAAGAGAATTACAATTGTTGATGAAATTAAAGAATTAGGAACTTATAAAGCATCTATTGATTTTGGTGGCAGCAATGTAACTGAAATTGAATTTGAAGTTATAGGAGAGTAGTTCTTACTACACACAAGATAAAAAATAAAACTTCACAAATTATTGTGGAGTTTTATTTTTTATAAATTAACTGATATTTTTTTGGTGAACAAATACATCCTCCTATATTTGCAACCCAATTAAAAATGGAGCGTTGGTCAAGGGGTTAAGACACCTCCCTTTCACGGAGGAATCACGGGTTCGATTCCCGTACGCTCTACCGTAGCGGATTTTTCAAACCTACTTTGGAAATCCGCTTTTTTATTTGCGTCATAACTTGTTGATAATAAAGCTGTTGCTTCGATAAATTGATTTGGATTTCGGGTTCGATAAATGTGATTTTCAGCATCAAAGAAAATTCCTTCTGGAAACATCGTTTTTTGAAGTATTCTTTTTTCTTCCAAATCGCTACAACCCCATATTTTACTGATGTTTTCAAGTTTTTTGAGGGCTTTTTTTAATAATTCTTCGAGGTTAGATATTTTCACCTTTGCAGTGTTCACTTCTTTGCTTATTTTCTGTATCTGCTCGTTCAAATGTTCATAGGTTATTTCATAAGTTTCTTGGTCTATTTTACCAAGCCCTAAACGTATTCTTAAATCTTTCACATCTTTTTGAAGTTTTTTGTATTCAGTTTCGAGGTTCTTATCATCGTGCAAATTATTTTCCTCATATTGATTGAATAGTTTGGTTAGTTGCATTTTAATGAGTGGCGTAAATTTCTTCGGGATTTGAAATTTTTCTAGTAGCTCAATGAATATCGCTTCGGCACTTTTCTTTAGGGCTTTCTTTGTGCTATGAGCATTCAAATGCGACCCTTTACATTTTAAGCAGCGATAGTAATGCAAGTTCTTTTTTAAATTCTTATATCCAACCATATAGCTATCGCAATTATTACAACGAAGAAGTCTTGTAAGCGGTCTTTCATCAACTTCTTTTTTGTGCTGATATCTTGAATTATTTTTTTGTAAAACTTCCTGCACTTTTACAAATTCACTTTCTGTAATTATAGGCTCCCAGTTTCCTTTTACAGGAGTATCCAATAGGCTATTAACTCCTATTCCACAATAGAAAGGATTTCGCCAAATAGAGCCGAGTAGTTTTGAATTTATATATATACCTCGCATAGCTAATTTTTCCTCTATTTCCACGTCACTATACATACCACTCATTTTCCATTTCCAAGCCTCTCTTAGTATTATACCCTCTTCATTAATGATTATTTTTTGTACAGGACTATAAAACTTGTGATTTCGCACTTTGGGTCCGTAATGGTCATAACCTCTGGGAGACTTAGCAAACCAGCTCCCTTTTTTTAAGTGAGCAATCATATTTGGAATAATGATTTCCTTTCTCTCCAGATTTTCCTTGAAAGCACTAAACAAGCTATCCCAAATAGCAGCTTTACCCCTTTCTGTTGTGGTGTTTAAACCAGAACATACTTCATACAAATGGACTTTTAATTCATCTACTAAGTAGCTAACTAAACCAATTGCTCCACCACCTGAGCGTGAGAATCTACTCATTTTATAAACCAAAATTGCATAGGGTTTCTTCTTGCTAGTTTTTACTTTATCAATTAGTCTTTTAAATTCCTTACGCGTAAAATCTGATTTTGCACTTTCATAAGTTCCACCGAAATGTTCAACTATTGTGAAGTTATTTTTAACTGCACAATTAGAATTTTCTTCATATTGCCTGGCAATACTTGAATTGTTATCAAATTGTTCTTTAGAACTGACTCTTGTATATGACCATACTTCCAATGAAGAATAAATATTTTCTTTTTTACTAGGTACATACTTTTTAAAGTAGTCAAGATTATTCATTATGCTGTGTTTTATAAATGATGATTGAAATGTTGTAAATAAATTCAGCTAAAGCCTCTTTTTCTAAGGTTGATAAACCTACAAAATTTGAAAAGCTGCTAATCTCTTCATTGGTTAATTTTATATTTTTTTCTTTTTCTACATAAATTTTTTTTTAAGATTCATTGTACACCAAGCTTAACTGTTCAGCTGTTTTTCAGAATGAACAAAGGGTGATACCATTGAGCCGATTTTATCGGAGTCGCTTCTTTATTGTTTTTTTAAATATTAGTGTTTTGTCATCACGGGTTGTGAGTGTTACTTCTTCATAATTTTTTAAACCCATTGCAACCTTCAAATCAGTCGATTGTTTGCCAGTAATTGTCTTTGTTGAGGAACTGTCTATATGTGTAATTATATCACCGTTCTTTTTAACTGTTAGTTCCTTTACATTTTTATTTCTGATTTCTTTAATTACCATCATTTCATCATCTGATAGCAATTGTGGTAATAATATTTGCTCTATTGCTTCATTACGAATAAACTCTTCTAAAATTTTGTCAATAGAAATATATATATGAGGTTCTCTAATATCAAAATACAAACCTCTATGATTGAAGAAATTTTCTCCTATATGTTCATACACATCTCCATTGTTGAATATATATATTCCAGCAGGTTGGGAAGCTTCTAAAGCTGATTGTATTAAATTGGTTAAATAGTTAATATCAAATTTTAGCACATACATTAGTTTTTCATCAAAAACCATATTTTGTAGTAGCGTATAATCTTCTAATTCTTTTTGTGATAATATAAATTCCTTTTGTAGCTGCTTTAAATGATTGATATAGTTCTTTAGATTTTTTTTTGGCAAGTCTGATTCATATGCATCCTTATAAAAATAATCACAGACAAGTTGTGTATTTTTTACGGTATAGCTAAAGCTTCGCAGAATATCTAAAATCCTTATCCAAAATAATTGAGCAAAACTGATATCGAATTTATTTCCCTTTGGAACAAATGGAATTAAATCAAACTTCCGCCAATATGGTAGGGTAATAGTGATAGGCTGCTTCTTCATATCTATAATATCCTCAATAGGTACTATTTTGTCGAAAAGGAAATCACGAAATTCCTGAACAGAAATCAGCTCTGTGTTTAAAACATTTTTGTTAATCATTTTGCAAACATACATACATTTAGATAAATTATCTAAATTTATGTTATAATTATAGATTATTAATTTAGTATGTTTACATCACTTGTCGCCATAATATCAATAAATACAATTTACTTCTTGTTAGGGAATAGGCATTGTAATCATTGCAATTGCAATGTGAATTTGGAAAGAGAAGAGCTGTGTCTTATTTATGAAAATAAACATCCAATCAGTGCATATCAGAGATTGTACAACATTACAATAACCTACTCTTGTTATATAATTGTTTTTAAATACAATATATATTGAAGTATGATAAATTAAATAAGAAGAAATGAGGGTATAGCAATCAAGAATAGGTCTTAATTAAAATAGACTGTTTGAAATCTTGAATAAATAATTTATGAAATTAACTTTTATAGAAGTGGTAAAGATGTAATTTTAGTTTAGGACTATGACTTAATCATTTTCTTTAGTCTTTCTACTTCTTCTTCAAGGATTTTAATGTACTTGTCTTTATATTCATCATTATGAACCTGCATCGTTTCTACCCTCACGCCTTGCACAAGTTTATTATTGGATATATTAAATATATTAGTTGCGTCAAAGTTTAGTATTTGAGACATATCAATTTCTAGGATATTGGCAATTTCTTGAATACGTGAGATGGTTAAATCAATCTCACCCCTTTCAATCTTTGAATAATTGCTTAAAGACATTTTCAATTCAGCAGCAATTGTTTCTCTTGTAATATTTTTTAGTTCTCTAAACTTTTTAATAGTATCTCCTAAGTTATTCATACAACAAAAGTAATAAATTAATCATTAAAGTAGCAAAATACAACTGATTAAAATAGCTTTTCCATTTTATTCATTTCAATATTGCTTAACAAAAAAAAGTAAAAAAATGAGAAAATTATTATTCGCTGCATTAGTATTTATGTTTGTTGTTTCTTGCAGCAAAAAGGATTCAACACCTGCAACACCAGCACCAACAGTAAGTTTTACTTACACAAAATCAAGCAATTCTGCTCCATCAAATGTTCAGTTTACAAGCACTGCAACCAACACAACAAGCTATGCTTGGGACTTTGGTGATGGTTCAAGTTCTACTAATGCAAACCCAAGTCATACTTATAGTTCTAACGGAACTTTCAATGTTACATTAAGTGTAACAGGAGCTGGTGGTTCTGCAACAACATCATCACAAGTAGTTCTTACAGCAGTTGTAATAACTCCACCAACTGCATCTTTCAATTACAGTGGCAATGGCGTTGCTCCATCAACAGTAACTTTCACTAATACTTCTACAAACGCAACAAGTTATAGTTGGGATTTTGGTGACAATAATAATAATACATCAACGTCTCAAAATGCAACGCATACATATTTAGCTGGAGGCACTTACACAGTTACACTTACTGCAACCAATGCTGGTGGCTCCAATACAACAACAATTAACAACATTCCATTTACAAAACCTGGTGGACAAGTGGCTGGGATACTGATGGAACTGGACCAGATGTTTACTTTCAAATTCAAGACCAGAGCAGTAACGTATTATTTAATGTTGGTTCATCAAATCGCCTTTCTAATGTAACACCATCAATGTTGCCTTTTTATTGGGATATGACAACACCATTTGAAATTACTGACTTCAATGCTTTTAGGTATATTGAATTATTTGACTATGACTTTGGAGTAGCGGATGAAGATATGAGTTATGTGGGATTTAAAATGTCAAACTATACAAGTGGCTCAAATGCTTATCCTTCAACAGTTACAAATACACAAAATGGAATAACGGTTACATTAAACTTGACTTGGCTGCCATAAGGGAAAATAGAAAGATTATCTAATAAAAAGATTATCTCACTAACAAATAGGCTGTCTTGAAATCTTGTTTTAAGACAGCTTTAAAATACAAAAAAATGAAAAAAATAATTACCACTATTTTATGCTGTATTACATTATTTGCATGCAAAAACAAAAGCACAACACAAATTGGAGAAATTCACTCTAATGATGAAAAGTCTATCAAGATTGCTGAATTTTTAAAAGCCTATGAGTCGAAAGATACAGCCACTTTGACCTCAATGATTGATGCTAATAAGTTTAAATATATAAAAGTAAGTGATACTTTAAATAAGAAAACATGGATACGAGCAATTAGAGAAAATTGGATGGACTTAGATAGCATAAGTTTTGGGAGTCCAGAAATAATCACACTAATTTATACAGGTAAAGACACTATTACTTACGTTAAATCCTTATTCAAGGCTTCAGCACCAGGTAGGTGGGCGTCTCATGGTAAAGGATACCATTATAATGAACCCGTTCATTTCATCTTTAGATGGAACTCATCAAAGATTGTTGAAATATTAGAATATACAAATCTACATATTATGATAGATTCTTACTTCACCGAATACAACAAAAAATATTATAAGTAAATAATGATTGCATATATAAGAGCTAAATTGACTTTTATTATAAACACAGCTACTCTGGCTCTATTTATATCTTCTATTATTCTAATTGGATGTAATAGAAATAAAATAAACATTCAGAGTATAAATTTTACTGAGTTTTATGAGGGGAATCTAAAATTAAAAATCGATTTTTTTTCTAACGAAAATGACAGTATTAAACTTACTTATTGGCTAAGTAAACAAGAAGATGACAGAAAGAGTATAATATTTAAACCTAATCTTCATAGTTTAATTTATTTATCTGAGTTAAAATCAAATTCTTCTTATTCTTTTTTATTTGAGACCCTCTCAAAAAATAGAAAGTCAGACATACATTTTTTTAATACATCTTCCCTATCAAAGTATATACAGCTTAATATTTCCAAAATAAATTATGAAGATTCCAATACCATTATTTGTATTCTGGGCAGTGAACATGAACCAACAAGTTATGGTTGTAAAGTAGTAGAAATAAATAAAAAGGGAGATACGCTTCTTAATTTATTAAAGGGCAAAGGCGATTTTATTTATACGCCACACCACGATGTAATTAAGGACTCAGCTGGTAACATAGCAATTTTATATTTAGAAAAAAGAATACAAGATTTGAGTTCTATTGGAGGCAAAGTAAAAGATACAATTACGGGAGATGGTATTCAGGTTTTTAATTCAAAAGGTAAACAAATATGGAAATGGAGCGTATTTGATGTAATTAACCCTCTTAAAGAAAAAGATATTTTAAAGAAAAAATCAGATTGGCTTCATGCAAATAGTTTAAGCTATGATTATGATGGCAATTACCTTATTTCATTTTTTAATTCTGGGCAGGTCTGGAAGATTAACAAAAAAACAGGAAAAGTTATATGGACATTTGGCAAAACAGGTAATCTCCATTATGACAAGTATTCCATTTTTAGTCAATCACATGCATTTCATAGTATTGGGAAAGGAGAATATATGTGTTTTGATAATCAACTTGAAACTAAAGTCCCAAAAATTCATACTTATGAAATTAATGAAAGCAATGGTTCTGCTCGTTCAACTTTAAATATTTCTTTAACAAGTGATTTATTTACTGATAGAATGGGGAGCAGTTATTTTATCAATGACAGTTTAATTCTAACGTGCTTATCAAAAAAAGGGAAATTGGTTTTAAATAACAAATTGGGGAATCAACTGTGGGGAATGCAAATTGAAAACATCACTCCATATAGGGCAGAGTTTATTTCTCAAAAAAGACTAAATCTTTTTTTAAATCAACGATAAAAGAGTATTATGATAAAATTGATTTATTTCCTATTTGCAGGGTTTATACTAATATTTTTTTTATCTTGTAAAGATGAAAAATTACTCAAAAATGAAACAAGTTCAACGCTTTCTGTAATAGTTATAGACACCACAAAAATTCCTAATAACAAATTTGGAGAAGCAGTAAAATATGGTCGTGAATTACTTCTGAATACGGCATATTATATTGGCCCCAATGGAATTAATGGTAAATATCTCGGCAATCAAATGAATTGTACCAATTGCCATCAAGATGCTGGAACAAAACCCTTCTCTTTCAATTTAATTAGTTCACATAGAAATTATCCTCAATATAGAGCAAGGGAAGGCAAAGTATTAACTCTTGCAGAAAGGGTAAATAATTGTGTAATGAGACCTCACAATGGAAAGCCACTGCCATTAGATAGCAAAGAGATGATAACAATTCTATCGGATTTGAAATTTATTAATGAAGCTGCCCCTGAGAATAATCGGTTTCTAGGAGAAAAAGGGATGGAAATTCAATTTATTAGTCGAGCAGCAAATTCTCAAAAAGGAAGTGTGTTATATTCACAACAATGTCTGCGTTGTCATGGAGCAAATGGAGAAGGACTTATGCGTTTTGATAATGTTACATATCAATACCCTCCATTATGGGGCTCAAACTCATATCAGCCTGGTTCAAGTATGCATAGAATAATTAAGCAGGCTCAATGGTTAAAAGCTAATATGCCTAATGATAAAGCCACATGGGATAAGCCATTTTTAACTGATGAGGAAGCACTTGATATCGCAGCGTTTATAAATGACGATAGAATACATAAACGCCCAAGTCCTAAAACGTTGGATTACCCAAATAAAGAAGAAAAAGCAATTGATTATGCAATTGAACCATATATTGATACCTTTTCGGCTACACAACACAAATTTGGTCCTTATAAGCCAATAATAACTTTTTGGGAATTGAAAGGACTCAAGCCAAGTTATTAATATATACTGTTTAAATAAATTCGTTAATCATTAATTAAAAAAAACTAAAAATATGAAAAATAAAAATTTAATCACTTTTTGCTTTATGCTTGTAATTAGCAGTAATGCAAATGCACAGTTATTCAGCCAGCTTTTTAATAAAGCAAAACAATCATTATCTAAAACGATAAATAGAGAAGCTAATAGACTGTTGGATG